>JAEUUR010000462.1 GCA_016787465.1 Saprospiraceae bacterium
CCTTCGGAGGTTTGTTCCCAGGCAATGGGTTCGTTGTAGCCCAGCATGGTGATTTTGCTACCCTTGCCGGGTCTGATTTTTTTGAGCAGCAACGACTGTTTTTCTTGTCCACGGAAAGTGGCGTATACCACGCCTTTTTCGCCCAGGCAATACCTGACATCCTCGCCTTCGCGCCAGTGCGTCCAGGTACGCGCGCCGTGCACGGATTTTTGATTGACTGCCATCCACTGAGCGATCGTTTCCATTCGTTGAATGCTTTCCGGAGGGAAAGTTCCCTGAGCGGTTGGGCCGATATTGAGCAGGAAATTGCCGCCTTTGGCCACGATATCCACCAGGTTCCAGATCAGTTCATCGGCCGCTTTGTAGTTCAGGTCGTGTTTGTTATACCCCCAATGTTCGTTCATTGTCATACAGCTTTCCCAATCGAGGGTATTTTTCTCTTCGAGGATTTCCTGTTCCGGCGTTCCGAAATCGCCGGCGGCATCATCGGTGGTATTCATGCCTTGCATACCGTTTCGGCCCTTACCCACCCGGTTGTTGATGATGATATCAGGTTGAATACTTCGTACGTATTTGTACAAGTCTTTCCCCTGGTCTTCCGTCCATTCATCAATCCATTCGCCGTCGAACCAAAGCACGCCGATATCGCCGTATTGAGTGAGCAGCTCGCGCAATTGCGGGTACATATATTCATCGCGGTACCTGGCAAAGTTCTGCTTGTTTTCGTGGGGGTGATGCCAATCCATGATGGAATGGTAGAAGCAGAGTTTCAGGCCGTGTTTGCGGCAGGCGTCGGCCAGTTCGCGCATGGGGTCGCGTTTGAAAGGCGTTCGGTCGATGATGTCGTAATTGGACACTTTGGAGTCGAACATGGAAAACCCGTCGTGGTGTTTGGAAGTGATGACGATGTATTTCATGCCCGCCGCTTTTGCCAGACTCACCCAGGTATCTGCGTTGAATTGCGTTGGGTTGAACTGTGGGGCAAATTTTTCGTATTCAGGGATGGATATTTTAGCTTCGTTCATGATCCATTCTCCGAAGTTTTTTTGACCAGCGTATTCCCCGGCCGGCACGGCATACAAGCCCCAGTGAATGAACAGGCCGAATTTGGCTTCTTTCCACCAGGCCATTCTGCGGCTTTTATCGGTGATTGACTCCGGTTTTTGAGAAAAAGAAGCGTAAACAGACAGCAAAAATGCCATTAGAAGGATACGGTGGCGCATTGTGTGTAAGGTTTAAATTATATAAATCTGAAAATGCGAACTCAATTCACAACAATGGTGAATCAACCGGGACAAAAATCTGATATTAATTTTCTATTTCAGCATTAGTTCAACCGCAGTTTTAAACCCGTCAGTACCTATTTTATTTATTCGTTCAATTCCTTTATTGTATGTTGTTTCCCATGTGCCGTTGTTTTTTTTAACCAAAAATGCCCGATCGGCAACTTGAAGCATGGATAAATCATTCGCACTATCACCGATCGCATAAAACGGGATTTTACATTGATAAAAATCTTCCATTACTTTGTTTAACCAAAGTAATGCATTCCCTTTCCCGGCAAATTTTGATTGTACAGACCAAAAGCGACCGCCTTTTACCAAGGTTAAATCATATTTTTTCAAAAACTTCGCGAGCTGTTGTGCTGATTCGATGTCTAGCAACGAGGGCACGGTCAGGGTTTCGGTAAAATGTCGGTTGCGGGCGCGTTTGAGGGCCATGGTTTTTAATCCTGTTACTTCCGACAAGGTTTCCAGGGCAGCGTTGGCATAGCCAGCCACCGGCAGGTGGTATTGGATGGATATTTCAGACAGAATAGAACGAACGGCAATGATATCGACGTGGGCAAAATTGTGGTAAAAAAAACCGCCAACGGTTTTGGGCAAACGTTTGAAATAACCCGGTAAAAAATATTCCGGGATATAAATTGCGCTGCCGTTTTCAACAATAAGCGGGCCGTGGATGCCGAATTTTTTTTGATAAAACCGCTGTTCATCGAAGGTTTTGGAAGAACAAAAAATGATGGGTACCTTCGCTTTATTCAGTGCGTCGATGGCTGAAACGGCGCAGTTGGCCTTGTAGGTGTGATGATCAAGCAAGGTGCCGTCGAGGTCGGTAAAAAGCACAAATGGCGGATGTTGCATAACCAGTTAACTATGACTAAGTGATTTTAATGATTTGATTCATAAAAATTTTTGACGGTCAAATGATTTCTCGCGCGATATCTGCAAAACCAGTTTACCCTGGCCATCAAAAATTGCTGTGTTTTTCCAGGTCAAATTGTTTGACAACTTTATCGAAATCGATACCTGCCAGGGCCGGGTATCGATGCGGCAGAGCCGGTTCCTGGCCATTTTTAAGGATGTTCAGTCGTTGTAATTCTTCTAGTATTTCATGCCGAAGCAGTTCGGGGCATAGTGGTGTGTGGTACAAGACGGAAAGCGAGGATTCGATCATTTCTTCCAGGTGTCCGTCTTCTTTGCCGTCGTGTAGGTGCGGGTTTCGGCTTTCGATCTGGTAGAGATTAACACCGGCTTGCATGGCCTCAACGGCGGCGCCATTCCCATGAATACCGCCGTATTGTTCAAACATATTGACGAAGTGGTTGGTTTCAACCGAAAACCCGGCCGAATATTCCAGTTGTAGGGCCAAGTCCATGGAAAGGGCATGCTCGCCAGCATTTCCGGTTTTGATCACATCTGTTTCAAAGCCGGTGTATTGGCTTATGAAGCGGTTTAAAAATGAGTTGGTAATCCGGCTCACTCGCCCCCATTTGGCAAAAAACAAACCGTTTCCTGAAATTTTGGGCTTGCTGTGCCATTGAATACGCACCATGGAGTACCGCGATGAACTTTGGCTTAGTCCGGCCGTAAAAATGCGCACATATTCAAAAACAGCGCCCGGGAAATAGTTATCGGCGTCTACAAACCCAATGTATTTTTTACCCAATAGGCGAGCGAGTAACAATCCGGCGATCATACCTTCTGCTTTGCCGTTGCGAATCAATCCTTCCTCGTTGAGCAGTGCATGGTAGCCGGCAGACTGGAACAATCCGGCCAATTCAGGCGATTGCTGATGGGCCATGACGTAGTTCTTTTTGGCGTACCGGCAAAAGGTGTCTACGGCTTGCCGTTCCATGCGAAACCGGTCGATGGGCATGGTTTGGCTGTTTGAAATGATCAGGGGCAGGCAGGCATGTGGAATACCGGATAGTATGCCTTCCAGCAAGCGAAGACGTTCGTTTCGCACCGGAATGACGATCACCAAATCTTTTTCGATTTCGTGCAGCCGTTCTAGCGGGATTTGTTGAATCACATGAAACGGATTAGAGAAGGCTTCATCCACTAGCATGCCGCCATCCAGCTCATATACTTTTTGTAAATCATGAAAAAGCACAGCGCCGAAACGCTCTGCATATCGGGGTAGTTCGATTCGCATATTTTTCGATTTTAATGCTTAAGCCACTTTATGTCGACAAAAGCAGGCAATCAATTTCCCTGGAATTGATTTATGTCAAACTCAAATTGTCAATTTGGCCAGACCTTGTGGCAGTCTTTGACTCATTGTTTCATAGAATAGAATGGTCAGGAGGGTGCGTCATTCGCGCCCTCCATCATTATTTCGCAACTATTCGCGACGGGGATTGGCAAATTTGGCGGCTTTTCTCTGCCTGTCAATTGATATAAGTCAATGTAGGCCAATCAGGTGGGTGTTTGGAAATTCCTGACCGGTTTTATATTTTTGCAATTTGAGGATGTTTACACCCACTGTTGAAAAAATCATTCAGCCTTTTTTGTTTCGCCATTACCTGGTGCTGGACGAGTTGCCTCAAGATGTTCGATTGAAAATTGAGGCGTCGTACATTCCCATGGAAATGGGTGCGGGTGAAATCCTGTTTCGCCAGGGCGCCTATCCCAAGGGTGCGTTTAAGGTTCGGAGCGGACTCGTGAAAATTACCCACTGTACTTCGCAGGGGCAACGCCAATTGGTTTATGTTTACGGGGCTGGCGACTGGATTGGATTTCGACAAATTATTACCAAGGAGGCATATCCCATTGTGGCTAGTGCTGTGGAAAATGTAATTGTAGATTTTATACCCCTCGAGGCCTTTCAAAAATTACTTCGGGAGGAGCCTTTGCTGGTTAATAACCTGCTGGAAACCGTTAGCCATGAATTTTCAGTTTGGGTGAATCGGCTCACTGTTTTTTCGCGCTTTCAAATGCGGGCACGCCTGGCGCTTTGCCTGCTTATTTTGCAAGACAGGTTTAGCGTTTCGGGCAAATCAGTGAATCCCATTAAATTCTCCAGGCAGGATTTGGCCGATTTTATCGGTGGAACGCTGGAAACCACCGTACGCACTTTGAGTGAATTTAAAGAAGCTGGTTGGGTAAAAACCAGTGGCAAACAAATCACCGTACTAGATGCGGAAGCGCTGGCTGGGGTGGTTGGTGAGATTTAACTCAGTTTTTAAGGAATTGATTTTGGGGATTTTTTTGGGCATGGTCATCAGTGCAACGTGCCTTGTTTTTTTTGGGAGCTTATGGAAAACATCACAACGTATCAGGTTTTATTGGCTGTTTGCAGCCTGATAGTCATTTCCTATTTTTTTACGGTGATCAATCGGTTGACCCGGATTCCCTCAGTGCTCTTGCTGTTGGGGGCAGGCATTTTCCTGCGTTGGTTAGCGCCGAAATTTGGAATTGGTTTTCAAATATCCCCCGGGGTTGTTGAACTGCTGGGTACCATTGGCTTGATCATGATCGTGTTGGAAGCAGGGCTTGATTTGCACGTTACACGAGACCGGATGCCGCTGATTCGCAATTCATTTTTTTCCGCACTTGTAATTTTTGTGCTTTCCACCTGCGTTATTGCCGGACTGCTGACGTGGTGGATGCCTGCGGCCCCGCTGTTACATTGTGTGGTTTATGCCATTCCGTTGAGCATTGTCAGTAGTGCCATTGTTTTGCCGAGTGTGCACCATTTGAGTCATGAAAAAAAAGAGTTTTTGATCTACGAAGCTTCCTTCTCCGACATCCTCGGAATTATGGCGTTCAATTTTTTTACAGCCAGCTTAACTGTTACAATTGATGCCACCATTTGGTTTGGAGAAAGCCTGATTTTAGCCGTGTTACTTTCCGTGTTGGTTTGTTTGGCCCTGATGTGGCTGTTGGTTCGCAACCGGATTCAGGTTAAGTTTTTTCTGGTATTTGCCGTACTTATCATTGTTTACACCGGTGGTAAAATGCTTCATTTGCCATCTTTGATTACGATTTTAATTTTTGGGTTGGTTGTCAATAATTGGGAATTGCTGCACTGGCCGCTGTTGCAGCGCATTTTCCCCGTGGCCCATGTAGATGACATGGCAAGGTTCCTGAAAAGCATCACTGCCGAGTCGTCCTTTCTGATCCGAACGTTCTTTTTTGTCATTTTTGGCTTTCAAATCGACCTGGCTTTTCTGCACGATCCGGAAGTCTGGCAACTCGGTTCGGCCATTGTAGCTGCACTGTTGTTACTTCGTTTTATTTATTTGCGCATCCTTCACCGGTATAATCTTTTCCCTGAAATGTTTTATATCCCGCGTGGTCTGATCACAGTGTTATTGTTTTATAAAATTCCGGAATTTCAAAAAATAAGTAATTTCAATGAAGGAGTGTTGTTTTTCGTCATTCTGGCTACCGGTTTGATTTTAATGGCCGGCTCGATTTTCTACCGCGACGAACCAGTAGAAATGAAGGTATTGGAGGAGGAATTCGACTCAGAGGGGGCGCGATTGTAAGCCTTGGGTTTGTGACTTTATCATAGAAAAAACACATCACGGAACATATGGAAACCATTCTGCTCGTTATTTTTTTCCTAGGCTACCTGGCCATTACCCTGGAACACAATATTAACATCAATAAAGCAGCTACAGCATTGCTGACCGGCGGCCTTTGCTGGACGGTTTACGTACTGTTCACACCTGATGCACATGCGGTAAACCATCATTTGGAAGAGCATCTGGCTGAAATCAGTAGTATTCTGTTTTTTTTGCTGGGTGCGATGGTCATTGTCGAATTGATCGATGCGCACGATGGTTTCGATATTATCACGGAACGGATTCGTACCACCGATCAAAGGCGGCTTATGTGGTTGATTTGTTTGATCACCTTTTTCCTTTCTGCCGTGCTTGATAACCTGACTACCACCATTGTGATGGTGTCGTTGCTGCGAAAGATTATCGGTGGCAGGGAACAAAGATTGTTGTTTGCAGGTATGGTGGTGATTGCCGCTAATGCAGGCGGAGCGTGGTCGCCCCTTGGCGATGTCACGACTACCATGTTGTGGATCGGCGGGCAAATTTCGGCCATGAATATTGTCAAGATGCTGATTGTGCCAAGCTTGGTTTGTCTGTTTGTGCCTTTGTTGCTGGTATCTCGGCGTTTAAAAGGTAACGTAGCGCCCCCCAAAGCAGAAACCGAGCAGCGACTTCCCTCTACCGCCTTCGAGCGAAACGCCGTTTTTAGCCTGGGTTTGGGTGCGTTGTTGTTTGTGCCAGCTTATAAAACCATCACGCACCTGCCTCCCTATATGGGTATGCTGCTCATGCTCGGGTTTATGTGGATTGTTACCGAGTTGATTCATGCCAAAAAGGACGAAGCCGAAAAAGGCATTCGTTCGGTATTGCATGCGCTTCGGAAAATTGATACGCCAAGTATCCTT
>JAEUUR010000481.1 GCA_016787465.1 Saprospiraceae bacterium
TTGAGCGACAGGGCGGTTTGGCGTTGAATGCCAAGTCCGGGTCGTTCGCGGTAATACACGTCGTTGCGCACCGGAATGATGGTATTCAAGCCGTCGTTGCCGCCGCTGAATTGAATGATGACGAGGCTTTTACCCTTGAAAGGCAAAACGCCAGGCATTTCAACGGACTTGAGAAACCGCGGCATCAGCAAAGCGGTGGTGGCTAAAGCGCCCGATTTTAGGAAGTTTCTTCGAATCATGGTGTGCGATTGTTCAAATTTCCACCCGGCGGAAAATGGATGTCGGATAATGCATAGACGGACGGGGACTCGTTTAGTTTATCGGGAGGTTGTTAAAGAAAGGATAAAACCTCAGAACCAATCAATGGCTTCAAACCATGTATCAGACCGGTGATGAAAGAAATAGCTCAAAAAAGTGATTGTTCCTTCAAGGTCAATTGATTTTAAAAACCATTCCCGACTGGGCCAAATGCCCATCGGAGTAGCATTGTAAAAAATAAGGACCTGCTGGCAAATGTAACAGGTCAAGGATAGCCACTCGATCACCTTTAGGTAAAAGAACAGAGGACACCGTTTCTCCCCAAAGATTATACAATTGGATATCGACGTCTTGCCTGTCACTGTCCGTCAATCGTTTAATTTCGACTTGTTCGCTTGCCGGATTCGGGGAGATCAAAAACCGCTCGTTTGAAAGCATTGAAACAGGCTCCTTAGCATCCAAAATTGTGTAGGTTCCATTACTGCATCCAGGTTTAAAGCAACCTTCGTTGTCGAGTGTAATTACCCAGGCATCGATGTCATCAACAGCGCCGCCCCCCGACATGGGATAAGCTACTTTCCCGGCACAAGCCAAACCTCCCCAAGGAGTTTCGACGACGTCAATAAAACCGCCATAGAGGTTCGTGGTAATATGTTGAGGCAATGCGTAAAACCTTTGCCAGATTGGTTGCCATGTGGCTAAATCCACCTTCGCCACCCAATTGGATTGCTTGTCGGTGATATGATCAATATACCTTCCGCATATCAAGATATTACCGTCTTCGCTGATGCGCATTTGTAACACATGTTGGGTTTTATCGATGGAACTCAAATGCCCTTCACGCACGATAACACCCTGTGTGTCAATTTCATAAAAATACGGAATGAGTGGAAATTGATCCGGGAAAATGATGGTATCAGGGCTGCAGAAAACGAGCATATTGCCGGAGGGCAACGCCCGAACAATTGGCTGTAAAATCGTGGACGTTTGTGTAATAAGCCGCTTCGACCACGCTATATTTCCCAAGGTATCTGTCAGGGTAACCCATGTGCTAAAATGCCCTGCCCCTGGCCCCGATGCATAGGCCATGGCAATTTTATCGTTTGAAACAAGCAATTCCATGTTACCCTGCATCATATATCGTTCTCCGTTGAGGATTTCTTTTTTCCACAACACATCACCATTGTTGTTTATCCGGGTAAGGCTTTTGAAAAAATGATCAAAATCCTGGCCTTCATCGCCTTGCAAGTAGTATCCATCACCATTCGGGGCAGTCAGGATATCGTTAGCATCTTCGTCTTCTTCATTTGGGTTGTCATAGTTCTTTACCCAAAGCGTGTCGCCATCCGGCTTAATTTTCATCACCCACATGCGAAGCATATCTCCGTCGGAGCCTCCAGGCAACGATTCAAGCCCGGTTGTCACAAAATTCCCGTCGGTGGCATGGAGTATGGAAAACGCCGGGAAATGCTGGTATTGAAAATATTGACTGAAAGGGCTGCGGGAAGTAACCCCTCCGTTACGATCCAACCTATGCAAGCCCCCGCATGTTTCAGTGTTCATGTTACAGTTGGCGCCGTTCAGGAGTACAAATCCACTATCATAAGCCAAAAGAGCATGGCTACCATTTTTCCCCGGCATGGCAGGGTTTTCCAGTTCATAAAACCGGCTCCAATTTTCCTGAGCTTTCACCACAGGTATAAAGAGGAATAAACAGGCCGATATGGTTAGGGCGAATGATTTCATTTTGTAAAAGTATAACGCAGGAGAGGGTAATCATTTTCTCCTGAATATGAAAATTATTAGCGGCGCACTTAAATGCGGTCATACAGTTTTTATGACCAAATATACCAACAATAAAAAAACTCCCTGCCCACCCAACCTTTTGAATTTCCTTTGCGTAATCCACCTGTATGAACCTCGACCCGCAATTATTGAAAGCCGCCCACGAGGGCGATCGCAAGGCGCAATACGCCCTGTACCGGGTTTGTTTTCCAGTGCTGATGGCCGTATGCGTCAGATACAGGCGTGAAGAACAGGATGCCGTGTCGGCGCTGAACAAAGGGTTTCTGAAAATCATCAACAACCTCCACCGATACAAACGCGAGGAAGTGCCTTTCGAAGCCTGGATTCGGCGGATCATGATCAATACCGCCATCGATGAATTCAGGCGTGAAAAGAAATGGCGCGAACTCACCGTTTTTGCCGACGATTTTGAACGCACCTATCCCGAAGAACCAATTGATTGGAATGCCAACGACTCCCGAGTTGACCTGCAACAACTGGAAGCGCTGATTCGCAAACTACCGCCCGTTACGCAACAAGTATTCAATTTGTTCGCACTCGATGGGTTCAGTCACAAGGAAATTTCCACCATGCTCGGAATGAGCGAAGGAACCTCCAAGTGGCATGTGAATTCAGCCCGACAAAAATTACAAGGCTGGCTGTTGCTGGATACTGGATGATGGATGCTTGATGCTGGTAACACCGTCTTTAGGCGGTCCAGTAAAATGGCCTTTAGGCCGCACCGGATACTGACCACAAAAACACTCAAACACAAAAACACCCAAACACCCAAAAACAAAAACACCCCAAAACCACAACCTTTCTCCACACCATGGATAATATAGACGATTTAATGCGCCAACAATACCAAAATGACGACCCGGAGGGCCGTTTCCCGTTCCGTGAGGAATACTGGGAGCAGGCACTCGCGCTCATCGAAGCAGATGAGGCGCGGCGGAAAAAACGCCGGCGTTACATTTGGTTTTGGCTGTGTACTGCGTTTCTGGCTGCCGGACTCGGCTTCTTTGTTTGGTATCGCAGCACCGACAACCTGGCTTCGGCTCAAAGCGATAAATATGCCCAGGAGGCAAATAATACGGGTAATTCCAGGATTGAGCATCATGCTTCAACACAAGGCGAAATTGCTCAACAGACGGAGGCGGAGGAACATCCAAGGAACATCCAGCAAGGAACTTCCAACAGGGAATTTGAAAACAGTAACGCGGCCTTAAATAAAGAAGATAACAAAACTCCTTTCACAAATAATCACCAACCAACGGTAAACACAAAAACACCCAAACACACAAACACCCAAACACACTCAAACACAAAAACACACTCAAACACAAAAACACAAAAACACACCCAATCGGGCAATTTGCAACCGGCGGCTCCAGAAGCGTTGCCGGCTGTAATTCAGCCCGACGCTTTACCCACCCAAGCGCAAGCTACGGCGCCTTTCGTTTCGACCAATGTGACTGAGTCGCTTGAATCGATCCAGGTGTCAAATTCGAATTCCACCATGCCGCCTTGGCTCGAGCAACTACTGCTGTTGCCGCTGCCCATGCAACCGGTGGCATTTGAAAGAAAAATTATTCCGGCAAAACCCCAAACCGATACCGTACCCATGGCCCGGGCAGCCGACAAACGGCGCATCCGGTTGGGCGTTAGCCTGGGAGCAGTTGCTTACCCCCAGACCCCCAACAATAACTGGTTGGGCTTTACTGGCGGTTTGTTTGGAGAATGGCGGTTTCACCCAAGTTGGGCGGTCAGCGCAGGCCTGCAGGCGCGCCTGCTGCCGGGCGATTGGCTGAATGACGGAGAATCCCGGGTTGATAGCCTCCTTCTTTTCAGTTTCGGGTTTGAAGAAAAACGACGTACTGAAAAACCGCTTGGCGTTTTGTTGTTGGAAGCGCCCGTCAGTATTCAACAACACGCCGGCCCGATAGCCTTTGAACTCGGCCTGGCGCCAGGTCTTTTCCTTTCTAACCTGAACATCGTCAACAGTTACAAAAATTCCTCCCTCGGTGGTCGAACTAACGATAAAAAACGCTTGGAAAAAGGCGACAACATGCCTTTCGGCAATTTTTATTTCAATGTTTTCGCCGGGGTAGATTACCGCCTCAATTCAGATTTTTCCGTTGGACTGAAGGGCGTTTACCGGTTTGGATATGTTACACGCCAATCCGGTATTGAATACAACCTCAAACCCTGGGCTGAATTAGGGCTGAAATGGCGATTTTAACACGGAATAAACTACTCAATACATGCACAAATTACTTGTTAGCACACTTTGCACTTTGCTCGTTCTGGCGGCTTGCCGGAAAACGGAATTTGATTCAGAAGTAAACAATCCGGTTTTCTTCACGGGCATCAGCCTGCAAAATGGCGATACGCTTGGTTATACAGCAGGCATAGATGGAATCTATCATTTTACTTTCATCGAAAAGGAACTCGATAAATGGCGGAGTATCAATGGTTTTTCGGCGACGGATTGCCCGAAGTCCGACTGCCCGAACAGTTTGAGGTTTGAATTTTTGATGAATGATACAGTAGATCCTTCAAACTGGCACAGTTTGCCTTTTGCTGCGCCGGATTCCAGTTCCCAACCCACTTCTTACCTGGTTAATTTCAAATGGGATGATTCCATTTCATTTACTGAACAACGCTTATACATAAACGGAATTTTACTGGCTGAAAATGGTTCGGGCGCAGTACTCAATGTCAATTCAAGCGTATCCGAAGTGTTGTTCATCCATAGAAACAACAGTGGTTATCAGAGTCAGGTATCCCGTTTGATCAATTGGAATGACCCGGGCGCAATGCCGGTTGTAAGTCTGAACATTGAACCCGACACTTCCGGCGGTTATTTTTTACATGCTTTTGTGAGCGATACCGTTGGGGTACAGCTATATTGGTCGACCGGGCAAAAAGATGAAACAACCATCTACCTCGACAGTCTATTTTCATGGCATTCCTTTTCCGTGGTGCGGCAGGGCATTACGATTGCATCTGCAGCCCTGTTTGATATTCCCCACGGGCTCAACCAATCCATCGGCACCAAAAGTTTTACGTTCAACGTGACACCCAGCTTTGAACCGCCTCCCAGTGCTGTAGCCATCCAGTACATCGATGAAAATAATGTGGTTTGGCGCAGCGACTATGAGGAACAACCCGCCACCTTCCCTGCTCATTTTAATATTTACACCAACGAGCCTTACGAGGACAACGAGAACGGCGTGCCAACCCGGAAACTGTGGGTAGATTTTCAATGTACTGTATTTAATAAAGATGGTGAGCGAAAGACGTTCGTTGGTTATAGTTCCACTGCCGTTGCGCTAAAGGAATAGGTTTGTTCTAAGGTTGTTCTAAGGAAAATGTGGATTTATAGGTTAATCTTTGCGTTTTGCCAATTTCTAAATTTTCCTCTATGCTCAAACCTCTACGTTGGATTGCAGCGCTTCCTTTGTTTTTTCTTGCTTTTAATCAATCCATGGTCGCTCAACAATCCATTGCACGTGAGTGGAATGAATTGATGTTGCAGGCAATCCGGGAAGATTTTGCGCGCCCGCCCGTGCAGGCCCGCAACCTGTTTCATGTGTCTGTGTGCATGTACGATGCCTGGGCTGCCTACGATACCACGGGCAACGCTGAGCCGTTTTTTCTGGGAAAAACCTGGGGCAATTACACCTGCCAGTTTGAAGGAGTGCCGGCCATTGCCGATGTTAAAGCCGCCAGGGAAAAAGCCATCAGTTATGCTGCCTACCGGCTTTTGGTGCGCAGGTTCCAATATTCTCCCAATGCGTTCGTATCCATTACACGTTTTAATAATTTCATGGCCCAAAAAGGTTATGATACGAACTTTTTTGACACAGATTACACCACCGGCGAACCGGCTGCCCTCGGCAACTACATTGCTTTTTGCATGATTTTTTACAGCCAATCCGACGGGTCGAACGAACAAAACAACTACGCTACCACTAATTATTTCCCAGTGAATCCGCCGCTGGCAATGAACCAGCCGGGTAATTCGAACATGGTGGACCCCAACCGCTGGCAACCCCTCAACCTGCCCGGAGCGCTCGATCAAAACGGCAACCCCATCCCGGCCATTCAAAATTTTCAAAGCCCTGAATGGGGACGTGTAGTACCATTTGCGCTCACAGCCGCCGATAAAGACACTTTTATGCGGAACAACGCAACCTGGTATGTGTATCACCACCCCGGAGCGCCGCCCAGCCTCGATACCAATGCCAACGGCGACCCTTCCGAAATGTACAAATGGAACTATGCGCTGGTTTCAGCCTGGGCCTCCCACCTCGACCCCGACGACGGAGTGATGTGGGATATCTCACCGGCTTCCATTGGAAATAACTCCACGCCTTACCCCACTAACCTGGACGAATACAAAAATTTTTATCGCTTCGAACAAGGCGGCGCCGAAGGCGATGGCCGGCCACTGAACCCCAAAACAGGCCTCCCATACGAACCGCAGATCGTTCCGCGCGGCGATTATACCAGGGTGCTTGCGCAATTTTGGGCCGATGGCCCTAGCTCGGAAACGCCGCCTGGGCACTGGTTTGTCATTTGCAACAAAGCCATGGATCACCCGGATTTTGTGCGCAAATTCAATGGGAAAGGCGACGTGCTCGACTCCCTCGAATACGATGTCAAAGCCTATTTCACCCTGGGAGCAGCTTTGCACGATGCTGCTATCTCAGCCTGGGGAATCAAAGGGTATTACGACAACGGTCGGCCGGTTACCAACCTCCGGTACATGGCGCGTTTAGGCCAAAGTTCCGACCCCGCTCTGCCCCGTTACCATCCCGCCGGGCTGCCACTGATACCCGGTTATATTGAAATGGTGCAAGCCGGCGACCCTTTGGAGGGCACGAATGGTGTAAATGTCAACAAAATTAAACTGTACACCTGGGCCGGCTTCGATCAAATCGCCAACCCCACCACCGATTATGCCGGCGCAGGCTGGATTCTGGCCGACAACTGGTGGCCATATCAACGCAAAACCTTTGTAACCCCGCCATTCGCAGGCTATATCTCCGGCCACTCTACTTATTCGCGCGCCGCAGCAGAAGCCATGACCCAGATCACAGGTGATGAATATTTCCCTGGCGGCATGGGCGAATTCCATATCGGCGCCAACAGTGGGTTCCTTTTCCTGGAAAAAGGCCCCAGCGTGGACGTAACCCTGCAATGGGCTACCTACCGCGATGCCTCCGATCAAACCAGTCTGTCGCGTATTTGGGGGTGCATTCATCCTCCGTTCGACGATATTCCAGGCCGTATTATCGGCGCCAAATGCGGCAATGCTGCCTTCGAAAAAGCACGCGAATTGTTTTACAACGACCTGGATCACGACGGATTTTACGCATACGAAGATTGCGACGACCAAAACCCCGGCGTTCACCCGGGCGCTGCCGAACTTTGCGATGGCATCGATAATGATTGTGACGGCACCGTTGATTATGGCGTGCCAACTTCTACCTATTATGCCGACGCCGATAGTGATGGTTTTGGAAATGCCTCCGATACCATTGCTACCTGCATCCCCGGCATCCCACAAGGTTACGTGACCAATGCGCTGGATTGCAACGATAACAACCCGGACATACACCCGGGCGCTGCTGAGCTTTGCGACGGCATCGATAACAACTGCGATGGCCAGGCTGAAGAAGGGTTAATCTTCACCAGTTACTACAAGGACAACGATAACGATGGGTTCGGCAACGAAGCCGTTTTCCTGAGCAGTTGTGCCGATACCATCCCGGCGGGTTATGTAGCCCAAGCCCTGGACTGCAACGACAACAACCCGGCTGTTTACCCTGGCGCACCAGAATTGTGCGATAACATCGATAATGATTGCAATGGCCAAACCGATGAAAACCTGCCACAATACACGTTTTACCGCGACCTCGACGCCGACGGATTCGGCGATTTGGCCAATGCATTTACCAGTTGTATTGCCGACCAGCCGATAGGTTATTCCAACGACAGTACCGATTGTAACGACGCCGATAATTCCATTTATCCCGGCGCGCCGGAGGTTTGCGACGACCAGGACAACAATTGCAACAACCTGACCGATGAAGATTTGCCCAGCTTTACCTATTATACTGACGGCGATGGCGACGGATACGGGAACGCCAGCCTGAGTCTGGTTACCTGTATTGCCCCTGCGCCGATCAGCTTTGTAGAAAATGGACTTGACTGCGACGACGAGAACCCGGAAGTAAATCCGGAAGAGGATGAGGTTTTCGGCGACGGTATCGACAACGATTGCGACGGGCTGGTGGATTCCGTTTCGGCTACCCAAAGCCCGGTGGTGTTGGCCAGGGCGTACCCCAATCCGGTGTATGGTCAACTTACCATTGAAGCAGACCTCGATGGCGTTTTATATTTTGAAATCAACAATGTTGCTGGCTTGCAGGTACGTAACGGAAAACTACCTTTCAACGCAGGGAGGGCCACCGTCGATTTTGAAAAAGAACTGCCTGGCGTGTACCTGTTGAAAGTAGTGGATATGAAAGGTCGGATGGTGTTGTTGCGGGTGGTAAAAATGTGATAGTTCAAGTTTAACCGGACGAGCAGCCAGTAATGATTTTTCAGCGAATGAACATATAAACTTCGCATTAGAATGGTTTAGTTATGCCTTCGGTAAATAGCCGGAGGCATTTTTATGTTACATAAATGCCAACAACCTCTAACTTCGCCTTCGAATATCGCTTCAACCAAATCATTTTCTTCCTCGTTTTAAAATAGGGGTTATGGTATCCAGTATCGTGTTTTTGATTTTAACGGCCGTATCCGCCTGGTTTGCACTTAAAGGATTCAACCGGGTACGACGCAACATAGCGCTTGGTAAAGCCGAAACGACAAGCGGCGATACAGGCCGGCGATGGAAAAATGTTTTACTGGTCGCTTTGGGACAGCAAAAAATGTTCAAAAACTGGCTTCCAGCGGTCTTACACCTGTTCATTTACGTGGCTTTTGTAATCACTCAGATTGAGTTGATTGAAATTTTTGTCGACGGTGCATTTGGAACCCACCGTTTTTTCGCTCCATACCTGGGTGGATTTTACACCTTTATCATCAGTTTTATAGAAATACTTTCAGTGCTGGCCTTCATTGCCACCATCATTTTCTTGGCAAGGCGCAATGTGCTCAAAGTACCACGGTTTCAGAAACCTGAACTGAAAGGGTTCCCCTTCCGAGATGCCAACCTCATCCTGCTCGGTGAAATTACCCTGATTGTGGGCATCTTTTGTATGAACGGCGCCGATAAAGTGTTACAAACCAGAGGCCTCGAACACTTTCACTTGACGGGAAACTTTGCCATTAGCGCATGGCTGGGCCCTGCTTTGTTTGAAAGCTTGTCGACCGATGCGCTGATGCTGATCGAACGATTTGGCTGGTGGTTGCATATCTCTACGGTATTTGCCTTTTTGTGCTACCTGCCTTATTCCAAACACTTGCATATCATACTGGCATTCCCAAATACCTGGTATGCGAATCTCCAGGTTAAAGGCAAGATGAGCAATATGCCTGAAATTCAAAACGAGGTGCGCGCAATGATGGGCCTGCCTCCGCTTGATGGGCAGGAAGCGCCCGCACCGGCTGCCGACGGCGCTTTTGAATTCGGCGCCAACGACGTGTTCGGCCTTAGTTGGAAAAACGTGCTTCAAGCCTACTCCTGTACCGAATGCGGCAGGTGTACGGCCGCCTGCCCGGCTAATCAAACAGGAAAAAAACTTTCGCCCCGCAAGGTGATGATGGACGTTCGTGACCGTGCGGAAGAAATTGGCGCGGCCATCGAAAATGGTTCGCAAACCCGCGAAAATTACAACGATGGCAAATCCTTGTTCGACCGGATCACGCCCGAAGAAATTCATGCCTGCACTACCTGCAATGCCTGCGTGGAAGCGTGCCCGGTGCTGATCAATCCGCTTGAAATCATCCTGCAAATGCGTCGCCATGAAATTCTGACACAATCAGCCGGCCCGGCAGAATGGTTGCCCATGTTTAACGCCATTGAAAACGCCGGAGCCGCCTGGGCCATGAGCGAACCAAGAGACGGGTGGAAAAATTAAGGTAACACGGACTTCAGGCCGTCCCGTAAAAAGGGCTTCAGCCTGCGGCTAAAGCATTGGCTTACAATGCGCGAAGTATCAAAACCACGTTGCGTAGACTATAATTTGCATTTACCTATGAAAATATTTACTCCAAGTTTGCTTTTGGCGCTTGTTGCTTCCTTCATCACAGCTTGCGTGGGCGGAGATAATTCCGGAAAATTAACCTCCGGATACAAACCCGAACAACCTTCAGCACCAGCCGACGCCTTGTTTCAAAAGCTCGACGGCGCCGCTTCCGGTATTCAATTTAAAAACCAGATCACGGAAAATCACGACCTGAATATCGTCACCCTTGCCTACCTGTATAATGGCGGAGGCGTTGGCGTTATCGATGTAAACAACGACGGGCAACAGGATCTGTTTTTCAGCAGCACCATGGGCGCTTGTAAACTATACCTCAACAAAGGCGGACTTAAGTTTGATGATATTAGTCAATCGGCCGGTGTGGAAGCAAGCACGGGGCTGAAAACCGGGGTTACCATCATCGATATCAACTCCGACGGCAAACAAGATATTTACCTCTGTCGAACCACCCTAAAACCCAACGACGACAGCAAAAACCTGCTTTTCATCAACAACGGAAATAATACCTTTACTGAAAGCGCGGCAGCTTACGGCCTCGACGACAACTCCCCTTCCAACCTGGCTAATTTTTTTGACTGCGACAACGACGGCGACCTCGATTGTTTTCTGATCAACCATTCGGTAGACTACGGCAATGTAAGTTCCGTGCGCGTGAAAGATGTGGGCAACGGCCGCATCGAGCGTATTCTTGAACCAGCTTTGCCTTTTGAATCGAGTCGGCTTTACCTGAACAACGGGAACAACACCTTCACCGACGTTACCAAAAAAGCAGGTCTTTACAGCAGGGCATTTTCTCTGAGCGTCACGGCACTCGATCTCAATGGCGACGGGTTTAAAGATATTATGGTCGGAAATGATTACATCGATCCCGATTTTGTTTACATCAACAACCCCAGCCAACCCGGTACTTTCAATGATCGGCTGAGCAATACTTTCCGGCATTTTTCCAACCACACCATGGGCGTCGATTTCGGTGATATCAACAACGACGGATTAAACGAAATCATGGCGCTCGACATGCTGGCCGAACCCGCCGTGCGACGTCAGGAATTGATGAGTACCATGACCCTCGAC
>JAEUUR010000577.1 GCA_016787465.1 Saprospiraceae bacterium
TTTTGATAAAATGCGGCAGCGGCCGACACAATTTCCATCAAAAGGCTGGTTTGTTCTTCATCCAGGCCTTTCAACCGACCTGAATATTGTGTGATAAAATCATTAGCCCATTCTAGTTTGCCAAGCTTGAAGGCAGAGAACAATGTATTTTGAAAAAACATGGTAGGCACCAGGTCTTCCGGCTGTATTTGAGCAATTTGCCTGATTTGCCGGTCGTGAATTTTTTCAAGGTACCTCTTGTCTTTCGTTTCGCGATACCTGGCTGGCCAATAGCTGCGCAATATCACTTGCAGTGAATCTACCCTCGCTTTGGGTAAGACCTGAATGTTTTTTTCAAGCAATTGCTCAAATTCGTCGGATAACCTGTCGGCTTCAGAGGGGTCATCCTGGGTAAGGAATTCCAAAAAAATGCAATAAATAGCGATTTCGGGTTGTTGCAAAAAACCGTATTCGCGCAACAAGCGAACGATCTGTGTGCTATGATACACATTCGCTGTGAAACGGGCATGCTCAGCGGAATCGGGTTCAAACAGCGGCGACATGCGCTGATAGTGCAATAGCTGACAGATATGGTCCAACTTGAGGAGCAAATAAAATGTATCGAGCTGTTCGGTAGCTGCCAGCAGATTTTTATCACCTTCCCTCAGGCTGCTGGTTCCTTCAAATAAATATTTCTCTTGTTCAACCAGAAACTTAAAATACTGAAAGTCGATGAATTCATATTCGTCAAAATCTCTAAATTGCTTTTGTGTATTGAGCTCATCCCGCACCTGGTTGTTGAGGTTTTGGAAGAAATTTTCCGCTTTTCGCCCTTTCCTGTTTTTGATTTCCTTGTCATGCAACACCTTGCTTTTCGCAGCAACCGGCTTTTGGTAAAGTCGTTCGCTGTAAAAACGCATCAGGGACAATTTTTGCTGAATTTCATACAAGGAGGCTGCTTCTCCTTTTTCATAGGCATCACGTACGACCGCATACCTGAACGTGATAAATTTTTTGACAATTCCCATCAACTGGGCCATCGTACGTTGCAGTGCGCCGATCTGGTTGGTAGAATTGGGAAAAAAATGCCTTGCGGCCAATTCGCGGTTTAACGCTTCCGATTCAAAATCTGGATAATGCCTGCGGAGGTATTCAAAAAGTTGGAATGTTTCATCCGGCCGTACATCGTTGAAAATGGGTGATGCGACAAAAAAATGCAATGCTTCGAACTCTTCCCGGTTGAGCAATTGCAGGGTACGTACAAGCGGACTTTGAAACACGGAATTGCAAATTTGACCTCAGATGTGGCGAATTTCAGGTAAGTAATTGATAGATGACCCTTTTTTTACAAAAATATTCAATAAAAAATATGGCAGGGAAAGGTCGTTTGGAAGTGATCGCAATTTCTGTGTTTGGCGCGCCCCTTTGATTCCCCCCACCTTTGTATCAAGAAAAGGGAGCAGCAAGAAGTTCAAAACCACTGTGAGGAAACAATCAATGGCGCTTCATTGTGAACACTTGTACCCCATCCCGGTAACTCGGGACTGCCAAGGCAACTGTCGGCGTTTTCCGTTTGTTCAAAAGGAGTATTGGCGAATACAACGGGAAAACTTGAGAACGAAGAAGGGAAAATCGTTTCATGCATAAAGTGGCGAAACGGAAGCGCCGACAGGGCCGGGTAGATTTAAAAAAAGTGTTGTTTGGCATGTGGTTGAATCGATCAAAAAATGAGGGGTTGGAAGTGATGTCGTTTTTTGTGTTTGGCCCCCCTTTGATTCCCCCTGTACCTTTGTCTTATCAAAACCAAATGAAACGCAATCCAATGATCCGTAAAACGACGATGTTCATCCTGGAAAAACTGCGAAACATGGACCCATTTTTAATCGAAGTACGCTGTAACCTGCCTCAGGACGCTCCTGAATGGCAACAAATTGAAAGTCTGACATTAGAAATCGGATATCCGGGAATCGGAGGTAAAACAATCTGGAAGAGCATCGGATGGCTTCAAGACAAAACGATACCAATCGGCCGCAGTTTTGCACATGCCCTATGGAAACCAAATTTAGCGGCGCAGGTGTTGGTATTCGACTTTCTGCCCATGTTTATCGGAGGCACCAATGAAACCGAAAAAAGATACCGGGTTAGGGAACTCATCTCCACAACCGACGGGCGCCGAAAAACCGCAAAAACCGGCCTGTTGAGAGGTGTGTATTCCGACGAATTTTTCACCCTTCAACCCCAATATCCAGGCGCCAAAAGCCCTTAACCCCATGACGCCGCCCCAAAAACCACCCCATTGCCGCCCAAAACCAAATGAAAAATAACCAAGTGAAACATCTTACCCTGTTAGAATCAAACCCTTGATGCCTACCCCAATAACCACCCCATTGCCACCCTGACCAAATGAAAATCAACCAAGTGAAACATCTTACCATCGAAAACCAAACACTGTGATTCCAAAATCCCGCAAAACCACCCACACCACATGAAGGCGAACCTCAGAAAACCATTTTTTGAAAAGCAACCATGAGAGCATACCCAATCGGCCGTTTCTTAAACCGATTTTATACCAGGTAAATGTGATTGAAGAGTAAACGCTTTTGCCGGTATAGCGAGGCTTACAGTCCCCCTGTATGTCCCGAATTCCAGATGAAACAATTAACCCGTTCGAGCTGTAAAGCTGGAACGGGTTTGTCTTTGGAAATGTAAAATTTAAAGGGGAAAATGTAAAATGTAAAAAGATTCATGCCCCCTTTTCATTTTACATTTTCCCCTTTAAATTTTACATTTTTTACATTTTAAACTCTTGACACCGGAATCTTTACATTTTCCGGAACAATTGGTTTTTTATCGCCTTTTTTGGTTTTCTGCTGCACCTTGTTGATGGTTTTGTTGATATCGTCCAGTTTGAATTTACCCTTCATGGAAACGATACCTGATCCATCTTCCGTACTCACCAATACCACCACTTTTCGGATAGCTTTGCGTCTTTCTTTGGCGAGGATATGTACCCTGGTTTTGCCGGAGCGAACCGTAACCAATTCATCAAGGTTGCGCCGACCTGCTTTGCGCAGGAATTTTTTCATGTCGCGGTCACTGATCGGATTTTGCTGATCCTGGAAAAACAGCACCCGTACTTTGTGCACCTTCCTTAATAGTTTCCGTTCATCTTTGGTATCAAGAAACATGGAACCCAGGCCGGTAGTCCAGCGGGGCAGTGTAACGGCAATGGCGCCATCGTAATCTTTGTACTTCCAATACAGGCCAAAATCCTGGGCTTTGATTGAATGGATAGCCAATAAAGAGATGGCTATCAAAAGCAGGCGAACACGTTTGCCAAGAAACGTGTACCCACGGAGCAACCGCCGGTCGCTCCGTGGATATTGAATAGCATCCTTCATATGGATTATTCCTTGTTTTTGCTTTTCACTTTGTCGAGGTGTTTGGCGCCGTCGATATCAAGTGTTTTGGAGAGTTCTGAAATTTTGTCGAGGTTGATCTTTCCGGTAAAGCTCAACATCACGAACTCATCCGGTGATCCGACCAGGAGCAACAATTCTTCAATGATAGAGCCGTCGCCGGTGTCCTTCGTCCAAATCCGAACGTTCTCATTTCCATCACGGACAGTTAATAACTCGGCATATTCGTTGGTAGGCACTTTGCTCAGGGCTGTTTTGTACAGAGCTATGCCATCCGAAATGCTGTCGGCAGTGAGTACACGCAATCCGCCCAGGTCTTTTACAATTTCGCGCATTTTGTTCCAATCTTCATCGTCGGTTTCAATTCTGGAAACCATGTGGAACAGTTTTGGTGCAACATAAACGACCGTAAAGCGTTCATCTTCAGCATATTGGTTAAAAAACCGAGTGATGGCATCGTTTTGTGCCGAAGCGCTGAACATGAGCGCCAACATGAAGATCGGAATCAAAAAAATGATCTTTTTCATAGCTTGGAAAATTGAATATGGGTGAAATAAAAGTTGGCGTAATTTGATTGATTCGATTTTTCGATTGATTCGATTTTTCGATTAGGACTGTCTCCAGAAGGCGGCGGTAGCCGCCAATCGAATCAATCGAATCAATCGAAAAATCGAATCAATCCCCTCATCCTGCTGTTTTTTTGAAAATCTTATCCATGGTTTCGAGGTGTTCGGCGCCTTTAGCTGCTTCTTTACGGCCTTTCCCGATTTTGGATGAAAGCAATGCCAGTGCGGCTTTTATTTCTTCCATAGCCAGTTCGGCCTCCGGGTCGATCTGTGCTTCTGCTTGATTAGATCGGCCCCCTTTTTTTCGAATTGGCTTGGGCTTTTCAACCGGTGTGGCAGTTTGTGCATAAACGGGTTGCTCCGTTTGTATCACCTGCGGTGGCATAACGATTTGTGTATCCCTTTCTGGAAGCGTCTCTTTTGTACCTCCGCCGGCCAGGGTGTTGGTTTCGTGGCCCGAAATGATCCACCACGATGCGATCAACACCAGCACCACCGACGCCGCAGCGAGCCAAACGCGGGTATCATACATCATTGGCCGGACAGGCGTCGCTTTACTTTTCGTCAGTTGAACAGCCTGTTCCTGACGGATTGCGCTGAATAACGGCGCATATTTTTGATGACGGTCGTCCACATCGCCTTGAGCAAAGTAGGTTTTTAACCTGCGTTCTTCTTCGAGGCTTGTGTCTCCCTCCCAGTATTTTTCCAGCAGGGATTCAATGTCGTTGAAGCTGTTCATAGATCACTGATAAATAACCACCAAAAAGTGGTTGTGAAAGTTTATTATATTTATTCCTTGCACGTTAAATGAATCCTTTTGTGAAATCCACTTAACTGTGTAAAATCTTTAAAAATCACGCGAATCCATCTGCGAAATCCACCAATCCGATTAATCCGCGTTCAAAGTTCGTTCAACATGCGCTCCCGAATCGTTTTCCGGGCCCGGTGAAGGTTTATTTTCACTTGTTCCAGGCTGATGGAGAGTGTTTCTGCGATTTCTTCGTAGCTTAATTCTTCAATGTCGCGCAGGTGCATCACCAGTTTTTGTTTTTCAGGCAATTCCTGCATCATACTTTTTACCCGGTTTGCCAGATCGCGATTTTCAGCGGCTTGTGCCGGCGATGTGCTGTCTGCTCTTTGCTCGCTTACGCCTTCAATCGGCGCCGTCCGGCGCAAGGATTGACTGCGGGTTTTGTCGAGCGAACGGTTGCGTGTAAGCGTCATGCACCATGCTTCCCAGTTTTGAACGTTCACCGATTGTTCCGGTGTCGTTTTCCAAACTTTTTCCATCACTTCCTGCACCACATCCTCGGCCTCATGACTGCTGCCGGTGATCCTGAGCGCAAACCGGAAAAGTTTGTGTCGGATGGGAAAAATCTGTTCCTGAAAAATTGCCCGATTCATGCTGGTTTCTCACCGTGATTTGAGAAGAAGACGCTAAAGTGACTGCGATGTTACAAAGGTGGTTGATTTTTTATTGATTTTTGATTTTCAGAAAACTTTACTCGTGTGTATTTTATTGAAAATCAATTTATTGTGTGGAATTTGGTGCGCGTTGTTTTTTCCTGTAAATTTGCAGTACATTATCTCAAACTGAGCTTTATGAAGATCAATTTTGAAATGATGCAACATTTTAAATAAAAATCAGGTTATCCTATTCATCAAACTGCGGCCGGGGTGCTTCTGAATGCCATTCCTGCCGCATGTTCATATTAACCCAATATCATACAATCTATGAAACACTTAAGCATCTTGATCGCGGTAGTTTTTTTGGCATCCTGTGCGAATGAAAATAACTCCAGTTCAAATGTCGTCAATCCGGAAAAAAACGGACTTACCTTGCTCACCACATCCAACCCTGAATGGCAGTACGAAAATTTGAGATTGTATCCGGTGGTCGCTGAAGCTACCTTGTCGAACGCCTCCGGCCAAAACTTAAAAACCTTGGCTGAGGCAATGAAAACACCTGGGTTCCGGGTGCTGGAACGCAAACAATTTGGCCGCAGCCAGGATGTATGGTACCATGGTGTAACGGTGCAGAATAAAACCCAGGATACGGTTCTGATCATGTCGGGCGATGTCGTTACCGGCGGTAATCAGGATCGGGTGATGGCCTACCACGATATTGTATTACCTGGTACGGTCAAAAACGTGGAAGTTTATTGTGTGGAAGCAGGTCGTTCTAACTATTACGACCAAACGGCTTCTGAAGCTGAAAAAAATGTCGGCGCATTCAAAGGCTATTACAACGTGGCAAGCCCACAAGTGCGCCATGCCGTACAAACAAAACGCGACCAGGGTGAAGTATGGAGCGCAGTTGCGCGGATAACGGAAGCTAATGGTGCAACATCCAGTACCAAAACGTATGCAGCTCTGGACGTTGAGAATGAACAAAAGTCTAAAAGAGATGCTTATCTGCGCTTTTTTGAAGGCAAACTGACCGACCAGTCCAACATCGTCGGTGTGGTTGCCGTTTGTGGCGACCAAGTGCTAAGCGTGGACATTTTTGCCAATGCGGGGCTGTTTCAACGCCAATTCCCGGCATTGTTACATGGGTATGTAGCCGAAGCGGCCGTAGCCAAACCTGTTTCAAATTTGGATGAAAACGCTGTAAAAACGGTGTTTACAGGTGTAGCCCGCCAAGCTTCACCAACGGCACAACCTGCCGAAGAAGTTGGAAAATACAGCGTGGCCGGGAAATGGGTGCATTTGTATAAGCGGTAATATTAATTGAATAGTTATAATGAATTAAGATGGCACCATGCTGTTTTGACGACAGCATGGTGCCATCTCAATGACGGGAACTATTTTGTAGAAATTACCACTTTCTCAGTGTGGCTGCCTTTTTTATTTGAGACGGTAATTGTATAGGAGCCGGCCGGCAAGTTATTCACTTGAAACGTGCTTTCAAATTCAGTTGCATTGGAAACTACTTCCTTGCGCACCAGTTTACCCTGAACGTCGTTCAAGAGCACCCAAAAATCGTCGGGGGATAGAGCGCGGACCCGCACATGAATCACATCTTTTGCCGGGTTGGGTGAAAGCGTTATTTTAGCATGTAAATTTTGCGGGCTCATAATTCCCACCAGCGGACTACCTGTATATTTGTATAAATGTGTTGAATGGCTTAGTTGTTGAAAATCGCCTGCCCAACCGGTAGTTCCATTAATAAAGGTAGGCCAACCGATGTTTTCACCGGAACTGATCTGTTGCCAGGTGTCGCCGCGGTCTTTGCTGAGCCAAGTTTCATAGGGGCCCGATAAATTTCCACCGGGAGTCAAACCCTGGATCAGGTAGGGTTGGCCTGGAATGTAGGCCGGAGTTCCAAAAGTAAGATAATTGCCTTGGTGGGGTAAAGATGCACAAGGCTCCCAGGTAAGACCGCCATCATTGGTACGGTACATTTGGGCCAGGGCATTAAATCCGTAACCTGTTACGATCACTCCATGATTGGCGTCAGAAAAGGCCAAGCCGCCAATATTTGAGCCTATCGGCGTTTCAGAAACAGTCCAGTTATACCCACTGTTGTCTGATTTAAATATCCTTCCTTGGTTGGTGCCAAACCAGATCGTATTGCCAACAGCAGCGCCGAAATTGTTGTATCCAAATTCCCCGGCAATAGGATCGGGGATATTTGCTCCGGGTACTTTTTGCCAAACTTGCCCGGCGTTTGCTGTATTGTAAATTTCAAATTCACCGTCCCGTGGATCGCCAATCGCACAATATTTGGCGGGAGAAAAGGCATGGATGTAATCAGGCCATGAAACTACGGGATCCCAATTGCAGGGGCTTACTTCCCATGTGTCCCCGCCATTGGTTGTTTTTAAGGTTTTAGCGTTCCCAAAATTTTCAAGTCCGATGATCATTGCAGCCCCGGCGTCGGTAGCAGTTAAATTAGCAATAAATGGCGTGGGGCCCATGGGCACGGTTCCTGTTTTCCAGGTAGCGCCGCCATTGGTGGTGAGAGCAAAGTAAGTTTCATTCCCGGCGCCGAAGTAATAAAAGGTGTCATCAACTCCATATCTCAATCCAACCGCCCAAATTACATTTTCGCTGACCACATGAATATCTGCAATGCCAATGGTGTCGCCGAATGGAGGCGTGTTGGTGGTCCAGGTTTGGGAAAACAGCTTAAGTGAAAACACACATAAAAATAAGAGCAGGATACTGTTTTTCATGATTTGAGTTGGTTTGGTGAAAAATGTTGATGGTATTGGGTCATTAGTCAGTCAATTTTACCTCTGGAACAACTGATCTATGCACGGGCAACTTCAAGAAGCAGGGTTACCAAACCCAGGGTATCAATCTCCAGGTATTTTGTTTATAACTTTGGTATTGTTCGCCAAAGTGGGCTAACAGGGTGTGTTCCTCGGTTTCAATTCGTCTGACATATGCGTATCCCATAGAGAGCAGTGCTATAAAAAAGCCAATCCATGCCTGAAGGAAAACTGCACAACCTATTACAACCAGGTATGCGCCGGTATAACTTGGGTGGCGCAGGTGTTGATATGGGCCTGTTGTGATCAGGGAATGATCGGATTTCGTTTGAACGGTATCAGTGAAAAATTGGCCTAACGTTGCGATCGACCATATACGCAAAGCCACTCCGATTGTTATCAGGCTAATTCCGATTGTATTCCAAAGGGCAGTTCCTTCTTGGTCGACTTTGACATAAGCCCACTCTATTTCTGGAATAACGGTACTCACTCCAGCCATGAGGAGGATTAACCATACTGTTGATCGGTCGGTTGGGTGGTGTTTTTGAGCATCCTGGATCTTTAGTGTGGGTTGACTAAACCAAATAGTGAAGGCCGTGAGAATAATACATCCCATTTTCCAATGCAGAAGTAAAGCCGGGTGTCCCAAAAGTGGAAGAATTTGGTACATACCCACTACCATCAATGTGAACAGGAGTTTATTCATGGTTATCCTTTAGTTGGAATATTTATAAATGATTTTAGTCGTTTAACTTCATGTTTTGCTGGGCAAAAGGCAGGGCTCCTTCTCTGTTATGGTGCCCCAGATAAATTTTTCCATGCTTTTGATATTGTGCCGTCAAACCGTCGAGCCGACTCTTTAATGATTGCGGTACTTGCTGATAATTCCCATTCAAAGTGCAGGCTTTGCCAACCGCTCCATAGTTGAAATAAGGAGTGCCGGGCACTTTGAAAAAACCATGTGCATTATACCAGGCTTCATGAGTCGCTCTGGCAGAGGCTATCCAATTGTAACCAGGCAAATAGACTGTAGACAAACAAATCGCACATTGAAGCAAGAATGATGAAAGTGATAGTACCCTCTCGGACTTTATTACACATAGCCTCGATCCTTCCAGTAGCTGTTGATTGCCAATATTATGGTTGTTGTAAAAGGATTGTAAGTCGGATAAAAAAGGGATATAGCTGAAGGTCGGAAATGCCTTTGGATGATCGTTGGTGACATATTTTTTTAAAGCCGGATGTTGTTCAGTCAAACTTTTAACTAATGTGTATTGAGGGCCTGCATCTGTTACGATAAGTCGTACGGCTCCAATAATTTTATCTTCTTCATGCTCTTTTTTAAATAAAGCAATCTGATAAGAAAACTGATCATAATAGTCCAAATCAATTTCTTCCGGATTCCAATCAATCATTCCTTCGGCGGCATAGGTGTGGTACCTTAACCGAAACATCTCGACTAGTTCTTCAACGGTTTCGGGCATTCGAACATACCAATTTGGTTGAGTGTTTGGTAGATTTTCTGACATCATGACATTGCTAAATCGTGATCCGCTCATGGAAAAGTCGGATCGTTATTTCTAAATTTTATAGCAATGTCCTGGTCCTGTTAAAAATAAAAATGTCTGCCGTACGAATACAGGCAGACATTTCATGAAACCGGCAATTGATTGAATAAAGCTAAGGACGAACCCCCAGCCACTCCATCACTTCGTTTTTTCTCTCAATGGAAACAGGTACGTGTTTGCCGTCGCTCAGTTCAATAGAGTTTTCTTCACGGAGAAATCGTTTGACATAATTTCTATTCACCAAGTGCGAACGGTGTACCAGTTTAAGGTCTGGTATTTTGGACAACATTTTTACGTATTCACCAATACTCTTAGCAATGTAAAGCTCCTTGGAATGATCGGATAGTTTTACGAAGCTCATGTTTGTTTTGGCTTCAATCCAAATGATATTTCGAATCCAACTGAATACGATCTCATTCATCATAGAGAAGGCGATCCGAGAGTCAAATGTAGTTGGATTGTTTTGTTGGTGAATGAGTTCCAAGAGCAATTCGTATTGCTTTTGTTTTATTTTGGATTGGTGTTGAATATTGGCTTTGTGCACTGCTTGTATGAGCCTTTCTCCACTTACCGGTTTTAACAGGTAATCTACAGCACTCATTTCAAAAGCCTGGACGGCATATTGATTGTGGGCAGTGACGAAAATGATATTCTGGTCAGGATGTTCCAATTGTCGGACTACCTGAATGCCATCCATACCCGGCATCTCAATATCCAGAAAAATCAGATCGGGATGCAACGAACGGATTAGCTCAAGTCCATCCAACCCATTCTCTGCGATTCCAATAATTTTTGCTTCCGGACAGTACAGTTTTAGTAACCCTACCAACACTTCACGCGATTGGCTCTCATCGTCAATAATAATTACATTCATGGAACAATAATTTGGTAATGATTCGATTTATGAGGTGGTATTGCTGGATTTTTCAATGGCTGCCGGCCTGATAATGGTGATTTCTACCCTTGTGCCGCTTGGTTTATTCAGATCGATCGTCTTGATTGAAGTAACCGTGCCATATTTAAAATCGTATAATGCGACTCTTTCCGTGGTGAGTTTCAGTCCTTTTGAATGATGGCCGTTTGCTTGGTTGGCTCGTAAACTACGCGCTTGTTCTCTTCCAATTCCATTATCTTCTACCGATAGGTACAGTCCATCGGTGGTCGACACTGCTTTAATCATGATGTGCCCTCTAGTAGGTTTTGGTGAAATGCCATGCCAGATCGAGTTTTCCAAAAATGGCTGAAGTATCATACTTGGCACTTCGATATAACTGGTATCAATCCGGTCGTCTACCTCAATGGAGTATGATAGCTTATTATCGAGCCGCATTGATTCTGCCTGAAGATAGGCTTCCATGAGCAGGAGTTCTTCTTCAAGGGAAACGGAGTCGTTGGCAGAATTATCCAATACTCTTCGCATCAACTCTGAAAATGTATTCAGATAGGAGCTCGCTTGAGCGGGTAGGTTTTTTAAAATGTAAGCATTGATACTATTGAGCGAATTAAAAATGAAGTGCGGATTCATTTGGGCCCTCAAGGCTTTCATTTCGCTTTCAGTCGTTTTTAGCTTAAATTCAACTAAAGCTTGCGCTCGTTCCAACATGGATACCGTTAACCTATGCTGTTGGCTCTTCCATTTGAAAAATATTAAAAACCCCAACAAGATAAAGATCGTTACACCAGCAATTTGAAACCATTTCCTTTGCCATAAGAAATCCGTGATAACGATTTTCAACGAACTATCGTAGCGTTCATTTTCTCCGGCCTCTTTGGGTCTGACTCTAAATAGATATTCTCCGGCAGGTAGTTGCACAAAAATGGCACTCTGGCTTTTGCCTGCGTCAATCCAATTTTCAGAAAGTCCTTCCAATCTGTATTTAAACTGTGTTTTACCAAACGCTTCGAGGTCGGCTGCCGTGAAATTAAACTGTACGACGTTTTCACCGGGTTTTAATCTTATTTCTTTGATCTGATCAAAGGGAATACTGAATAAACTATCCTTATTATTTACCTTAAATCCGGTTATCCTTGTTTGAGAGGGCAATATGTTCCCCACTTTTGCAGGGTTAAATATTTGTATTTCTCCATTGTGCCCAATCCAGAAATTACCATCTGGGGCTTTTGCCATAGCATAAGTGTCAAATTTAAATTCAAATCCGTCTATCCGGGAAAGCGGAAAAAACTGATGATTTTCAACATCGTAATAACCGATGCCTCCCTTTGTATTAAGCCATAAGCGATTAAGAGCATCTTCGTATATTTTATAAATGAAATCGCTCGGAAGGCCATGATGAACTGTGTATTTTACAGATTTTGATGGTTGAGATTCATTGAATAACCATAAACCCTTATCTGTAGCCAGCCATGTCCGGGCACGGGAGTCCTTGAAAAAATGATAAAATCTTACATCAGGATCGAAGCCCAGAATGGTTTTTATTTCATTCAATTCCGGATCATAACATAATAAATAACCTTCAGCGCTGATCCAAATCTTTCCATCGAGCGCCGGGGTCATATCTCTTATTATAAAATTTAATGGTGAAATCGGGCTGCTCAGCGTTCTTGTGGCAATGTCGAAAATGTACAGCTTGCCTATCCATTGGTTCACGAGAAATTTGGTCTTCGAGATCTTCGTCAGCGACCAGAGTGGTGATTTTTTGTCAAATGGTTTTTGGAGTTCTTTGATTGGTATAATTTCTGTTTTATTTGTCAATCGGTCATATACTGTAAGCCCGCTGAAGGAAGCAAAATAGATCTTATCAGATTCCTTGTCTACTATTGCCTCATTGACCATTTCACTGAATCGGTCTTTAGAATTTGGGGGCAGATGGGTAAAGACTTTTTTTACTTTTTTTTGCGGATCTATTATAACGGCAGCCGGGTTTGAGCCAGTTAGTAAGACGTCATCATTTTTCAGGAAGTAAAAATTCCCAATGTATCCCGATTTAAGTTTCGTATAAGTTTTAACAATGTCCTGTCGAAGAGAATAACGATATACCCCATTTGTTACTGTTCCAACCCATAAATTGCCATGCTGGTCGGGATACAACAACCGATAAGATTGATCAGGGAGGTTGGAATTGTTACTATTAATCACCTTCACGTTCTGATCTATTTCCTTTCTTATTTGCACAATATTTGGGTCGGAAATGGCCCAAATAACCGAATTCCCTTCGTGATCGATGGTTTCAGTCACATCAGAAATGTGGCTATTCAGGTGTGGCATTTTGATGGAATTGAATTGTTTTTTTTGAAGTTGAAACTCCAACAGTCCTCCGCCGTAAGAAGCGCACCAAAGCGATGTGTTTTGGCGATTTAAAATGCAATTCAACGAGTTCCACTCACGTTCAACGCCGGTGTTTTTAAAGGGGTAAAATTGCTGACATGCAGTCGTGATTGGATGATAGGATCTTACACCAATTCCCGGTCCGCTCATCCAGAACGTGCCATCTGGGGCAACGTAAACGCCGGTAATCTGCTTGAGTTGATCGTTAAAGTTCAAACTTACCGGAATAAAGCGGTTTTCCGCTTCATTGTATCGTGACAATCCATTTGCATTGGCTGTCCAGATTTGCCGATCATTATCCAGAAAAGGCACATTCGTCCAGTTGTTATTCAGCCTTCCATTTTTTTCAGTGAAATGTTCTGCTTTCCCATTCTCCGGATTCAATTTGCTTATCCCGCTTCTTGTGCCAACCCATATAAATCCTTTCTTGTCTTCAATGATGTCCAAAATTTCGTTGCCACAAATGGATAAGGTGTCGTCTTCTTGGTGTTGATAAACCACTATTTGATGGCCGTCAAAACGATTTAACCCGCCACCTTCGGTACCAATCCACAGGAATCCGCGACTGTCCCGAAGGAGTGCCGAGACATGAGGATGCGACAATCCCTCGTCCAGGCCGATGTGTTCAAAAAAGAGGGTAGTCTGTTGCGCGAAAGAAACAGAATAGATACTAACACATAGTAGGGTTATTAGATATTTCATCATCTGAGACCAGCATTGATGGAAACGGCGGCCAGAGCCTGTCGGGAAAGTGGCGTAGTGTTAGTATTTATTGGAGGACTGAAACGTCCATCATTTTTGACTGGACAAGCCACTGAAACCAGCCCTAAAATAACATAAGTTTTCCAACGTATTCAAATAAATGGTATGAAACTTTTTCTGCTCCGGCTGGTAATTTGTTGAAATACGAACAGGTTTAATGTAGTAAAATGCATTCAATCCCTATCTTTGCAACCTCATATCAGGATCATTATCTAAACATTTGTTAATTACATGGGCGACGCACTCGACGATTGGAAACTCGAACAGGAAGAATGGCTGGAAGCACTTGAAGAAGTGTTGGAAGGGGAGGGCAAGGGCCGCACCTCGGAATTGTTTCAACGCCTCCGGTATCTTTTGGCACGCCACGGCGTGGCAAACGGAGGGCCGGCACTCAATACGCCCTACCTGAACACGATTCCAACAGATGAGCAGCCTGCTTATCCTGGCGACCTCGAAATCGAGCAACGCATCGAAAATATTCACCGCTGGAATGCGCAAGCCATGGTGCTGCAGGGCGCAGATAAAGACCTGGCATTGGGCGGACACATTGCTACCTATGCAGCGTGCGCTACCATGTTGGAGGTGCTGTTCCATCATTTCCTTCGCAAACGAACCGCTGAATATGGCGGCGATTTGCTGATGTTTCAGGGCCACGCATCCCCGGGCATTTACGCACGCGCAGCGTTTGAGGGACGGCTGCCGCTTCAGAAAATCGCCGATTTCCGGCAGGAACTGTTGGGCGGCGTAAGTTCCTACCCGCATCCACGTCGCATGCCTTCTTTCTGGCAAGCGCCTACGGTGAGTATGGGACTTGGCCCTATGACGGCCATTTACCAAGCCCGTTTTATGAAATACCTGGAAAACCGGGGGCTCAAACCACAAAACGGCGGCAAAGTATTCCACTTTATCGGTGATGGCGAGATCGATGAACCTGAAATTTACGGCACAATCGGCGTAGCAAGCCGTGAAAACCTCGATAACCTGGTATTCGTTGTCAACTGCAACCTGCAACGCCTCGATGGTCCGGTGCGCGGTAATGGCAAAATCATTCAGGAAGTAGAACGTCATTTCCTCGGCGCATCCTGGGAGGTAATAAAAGTACTTTGGGGCGGTGAATGGGACGAGCTGCTGGCCAATGATTCGGAAGGCATCCTGCTCGCGCGACTCGAACAACTCGTCGACGGCGATTTTCAGGAAATGGCATCCGTGAACGATGGTGCTCATATTCGTAAAAAACTGACCGGCGACAATCCGAAAGTCGCGGAATTGCTTGCCGCATATACCGATGATCAATTGCGGGCCATGCGCCGCGGAGGCCATGATACCCTTAAGGTGTACGCCGCTTTCGAGCGCGCGCAGCGCGCAGGAAAACCGGTGGCCATTATTTTCCAAACCGTGAAAGGTTATGGCATGGGCCAGGCTGCGGAAGGCAAGAATACTGCCCACCAAACCAAAGACCTGCAGGATAAAAGCAGGCTCGAAACCCGCGATCGCTACGGAATTCCGCTTAACGACGAGGATGCGCTGGCTGCAAAGTTCTGGTTCCCAGGCCCGGATAGCCCCGAAGCAAAATACCTGGTTGAGCGGCGCAAGGCATTGGGAGGCTTCCTGCCTGAACGCAGCGATGAATATCCGCGTTTCAACCTGCCCGCGGTTGAAATATTTGAAAAACAACTTAAGCCCGACGAAGCCGCCAAGCCGGTTTCTACCACCGGTGCGATGGTCGATATGATGACCCAAATGATCCGGAATCAGGAAATTGGTAAATATGTCGTACCGATTGTACCCGACGAAGCGCAAACGTTTGGTATGCATCCGTTGTTCAATTCCGCTCAAATCTGGAATCAACGCGACCAGCTTTACACCCCGCTTGAAATCGGCTTTTCCACCATTAAATATAAAGAGTCCAAAACCGGCCAGGTTTTGCAAGAGGGTATCAACGAAGATGGTGCTACGGCATCCTTCACCGCTGCAGGCACGGCTTACGCACTTCACGGCATTCCAACCATCCCATTTTACATTTACTATTCCATGTTCGGCTTCCAGCGTGTTGGCGACCTGGTTTGGGCGGCTGCGGATATGATGTGTAAGGGCTTCTTATTGGGAGGCACTGCAGGGCGTACGACGCTCAATGGCGAAGGTTTGCAACACCAGGACGGCCATTCCCACCTGATTGCACAAACGGTGCCCAGCGTGATGTGTTACGACCCCGCATTTGCTTACGAACTTGCGGTAATCGTGCACGAAGGTATTCGCAGGATGTATGTAGAAAACGAAGCTAAGATCTATTACATCACACTGTATAACGAAAACCTTCAAATGCCTGTTATGCCTAAGGGTGTGGAAGACGGCATTAAACGCGGTATATATCGATATCAAACTTCCGGAAAAAAATCAGCTCAGTCGGGCGCAAAAGCCCATTTAATGGGTTCCGGCGTCATTTTACGCCAGGTATTGGCTGCGGCAGAAATCCTGGAATCGGAAGGCGTGAGCACCGATGTGTGGTCGGTTACTTCCTGGACGGAACTATACCGCGATTGCGTAGCAACGGATCGTTG
>JAEUUR010000584.1 GCA_016787465.1 Saprospiraceae bacterium
GCCGGTAACTACAAGGTAGGAAATACCGGGTTTGAAATAGGTATTGTAGTGCGCTTTGATTGGATCGAGGGTGATTTTGGAAAGCGTAGCTTCCGTCATGATCTCGCCATAAGGGTGGTCTTTCCCATAACGTAAAATGGAACCGACGTTGCCTGCGATCGCATTGGCGTCATCTTTTTGAGAAGCCAGGTTGCTTTGTGCTTGTACTTTTGCTTTGTCGAGTTCCTCCTGCGGGAATATTGGATGCAGGAGTACATCCGACATAATTTCAAGCAATTTCGAGGTGTGTTTGGTCAAACAAGCGCCGCTAACACCGTTGGCATCGGTACTCATGGATGCGCCGATGAAGTCGATTTCCTGGTTGATTTGCGCTTTACTTCTGGTTTTGGTGCCGGCGCCGAGCAATTCGCCCATCATTTCCAGATAGCCTGCCGCATCTTTTTCGAGCACAGGGTCTTTGTCGACGAACACGCGGAAAGTTACCCTTGGTAGTTTGTGGTTTTCCACCAGGATGACGGTGAGGCCGTTGCTCAATTTAAACGTTTCAGCTTTGCCGATCTGGATTTTAGGCGCGGTGCCGGCTTGAGGCGCCATTTTGCGTACATCGCCGGTGGGAACCGGAATTTTAGGTGCAGTTCCTGAAGAAACTGCCGGAGTACCCGGTTTTGAACCGCTGGATTGGTTGCCGGTTTTTGGTGAACAAGCCAATACCAGGGCGGTCAAAAGAATATTGAACAGAAATAGTTTTTTCATTATTGGAAAATTAATTGACTGATGTGGAGGTTGAACTGAGTTTCCTGAAAAATGTGGGTCAAGCCTCGTATTAAGGTTTTTGCGGATTGGGCAGCCAATAAAGCACCACTCGGCCAGATTTTTTGAAATATTTGTTCGCCACAGCCATGATGTCTTCGCGGGTCACTTTGCGATAGCGATCCAGTTCTGTGTTGATCAAGCCGGCGTCGCCGTAATACATTTCATAATTGGCCAGGCTTTCTGCGATACCAGCCACTTTATTGTTGGCGGTCACAAAATCGTTTTCGACCTGGTTTTGCAGTTTTTGATACTCTTCAGCAGTGATGAGGTTCTTCTGCACATCGGCGATGACGGCATCCATGGATTTGTCGAGTTCATCCACGTTTACGCCCATGTTGGCAATGCCGAAGCAGATATTGGCGCCTGGGTCTTCGAGTTCGAGTGCGAAAGAGCCGGCGAATACCGCTTTTTGCTGTTCATCGACAATGATCTTTTGCATCCGGCTGCTTTCACCCTGAGAAAGGAGCATGCCCAACATTTTTACTGCATAAAAATCTTTGGTGCCTTGTGCCGGAATCGGGTAGGCGTACACCACGGCAGGGAGTTGCACATTGTCGTACACCGTGTCGCGTACTTCTCTAACGATCGGAGGTTCTTGAGGGAATTTACGCAGTATTTCGCCTTTGCCTTTTGGAATTGATTTGAAATAAATGTCGATCAACTCTTTGGTTTGGGCAATATCGATATCGCCAGCGATGGAAAGGATCGCGTTATCGGGGCGGTAAAAATCCTTATAAAAGGTTTGATAATCAATTTCTTGCGCAGCACCCAGGTCTTCCATTGAACCGATGACGGATGATTTGTACGGATGCACTTTATACAGGCGTTTCATGGTTTCTTCCAGCAAACGGCCGTAGGGTTGGTTGTCGGTACGTTGTCTGCGTTCTTCTTTTACGACCTGACGTTGTGTTTCAATACCGATCTGTTCTACTTTGGCATGTAGCATTCTTTCTGATTCCAGCCACAAGCCGAGGGCGAGTTGGTTGCTAGGCAGCACTTCGTGGTAGTAAGTGCGGTCGTACCAGGTGTTGGCGTTGT
>JAEUUR010000632.1 GCA_016787465.1 Saprospiraceae bacterium
TGTCGGCGCCAAGTTGAAGAATGCGCACTACTTTTTCAATTTTATTGTCGTCAGCCGTTGTGTACAGTTTGTCGCCATCGAGTTTGTATGCTCCCCGTTCCTTTTGACTGCCGTATGCTGCTATATACCGGCCTTTGTCAGCGGCGCTTCCTGCTTTTTCAAACACAAAAAATACTTCACTTGCATTGCGATCGGTGGCTGATTTCCCCTGAACTTTCCAATCCACTCCGTTCCAGGTTCCGATCAACATTTCTGCGTCGTATTTTGGATCGTTTTTACAGGCAAGGAGCCAGGTGAAACTGAGCAGGAGCAACATGAATTTTTGCATAAGAGTCGTGTTTAAAGCGTTAAGCCAACTTTCCGAGGAGGGTAGCACTGGTAGCATCGTGTATTTTTACCATGACATAATCTCCGGGTTTAATCCCTTCTGATTTTGGGAAAACGCACATTTTATTTTGAGAGTTTCTTCCGCAAAAATCGGCTGCTGATTTACTGGAGTCGCGTTCCACCAACACCTTAAATGTTTTTCCGATGTCGTTTTGGTTGTTTCTCAGCGACAGGGCTGTTTGCAAGCGGATGATCTCGTTCAATCTGCGTTTTTTTACATCTTCCGGTACATCGTCGGGGTATTTGCGGGCTGCCAGTGTTCCAGGGCGTTCGGAATAGGTGAACATGTAGGCCATGGAATAATTCGACCATTCGATAATCGACAATGTATCCTGGTGTTCTTCTTCCGTTTCGCTGCAAAAGCCGGAAATAATATCGCTTGAAACAGCTGCGTCCGGGAGAATGCGACGGATACTTTCCATCCTGTCCATATACCACTCACGATCGTATGTGCGGTTCATGAGTTCCAAAATGCGGGAATTTCCGGACTGCACGGGCAGGTGGATGTATTTGCATATATTTTCGTAAGTCGCCATGGTGTGCAACACTTTGTCAGTCATATCTTTCGGATGACTGGTGCTGAATCTCACCCTTAATTCAGGGTTAACCAATGCTGTCATTTCCAGAAGATCGGCAAAGTCGACATGCTCGCCGTTCTCTGGGTTATCCCATTTGTAGGAATCTACATTTTGGCCGAGCAGGGTTACTTCGCGGTATCCTTTTTCAAACAGATCCTGTGCTTCGGCAACTACGCTGAATGGGTCGCGCGAGCGCTCGCGCCCGCGGGTGAACGGCACGACACAGAACGAACACATGTTGTCGCAGCCACGCATGATGGAAATGAAAGCCGTTACCCCATTGCTGTCGAGCCGAACAGGACTGATATCAGCATAGGTTTCTTCGCGGCTGAGGAGTACATTAACCATTCGGCCGCCGTCTTCAGCGCTGCCAATGAGGTTGGGTAAATCGCGGTAGGCATCCGGGCCAACCACGAGGTCAACCAGTTTTTCTTCCTCCAGCCATTGCTTTTTCAAACGTTCAGCCATACAGCCCAACACACCCACTTTCAGGTCGGGGCGGTTGCGTTTAATGATTTCGAAGGCTTTCAGGCGTTTTCTGACGGTTTCTTCTGCTTTTTCGCGAATCGAGCAGGTGTTGATCAGGATCAAATCACTTTCTTCCACATTGCGTGTTGGCGCGAAACCGATATCACCTAAAATGCTGGCTACGATTTCCGAATCGCTAAAATTCATTTGGCAGCCATAACTTTCAATGTAGAAGTGTTTCAAACCGGGCGTTGCACCGGTTGATTCTTTATAAAAAACACTGCCTTGTTTGGATTCGTCGATGGTTTTAATCCCTTCAAGCGTCGGATTGGCGTCGTACAACATTGATTCTACTTAAATTAAACACGGAATAGTTTGATGGATTTCGCTGGTGGATTTACTTGATATTCAAGGATATAATTCAGCGAAAGTTTCACAAACACCGTACAAAGGCTTATCTTAAACCGCAAAAGTATGGCTTTTTTGGGAACTTCTGACAAAATGTCATAATCAACCTGCGGCTTGACTTACCAGTCCTTTTTCAATCTGGAAGGGTTACCTGCCGAGCCAAGTTCTCTGTAAGCCCGTGCATTTCTTTGCTCTTCAGAAAGAATAGCTTCTTGCAGCATTTTTCGGGCGGTTTCGGCAGGCAATTGTGCCGGCGGCGCATCCTGGCTGGATCGTTTCCTTCCCTGGTCGACATACAGGCGTTGCGGGTTTAAACTCGGTGGCGGCGGCGGCGGGGGAGGTGGCGACGGGGGTGGTTCCTGAAGCATACGTTTGGCGATCTGCAGGTTTTTTTGCGCATCCGCTTTATTTGGCGCCAACCTCAAGCTGCTTTCAAATGCTTTGATTGCTTCGCCATAGTTTTTTTGTAACAAAAGGGCATTTCCCAGGTTGTACCATACATCTGCTTTGAATGATTTGGAGGTGCTTTTTTCAATCGCGGAGCGATATAGAGCAATTGCTTCGGGAAGGGAGTTCGCCTTCACGGCGGCATTTCCGGCATTGTAATTTCCCACGGCGGTGCCGGCATTTTTGTAAGCGCGGAGCGCTTCGGCATAATTACCTTTTACATAGTTTTCTTCTCCGCTTCGAAGCGCAGCATGCTCGGATTGTGCAAACGCCGAAAATGCACAACCGAACATCAGTATTGAGGCTAAAACTCGCTTACTTTTCTTCCACCACAATATCTGCTCAGTGATGAGCAGGACAAGTGCCGCTAAAACAAGCCAGGGAAAGAAATAAACCTTTTCGGAACGTGCGTGCGTCATGGTAGCCGTTTTTTGCAACCGGGTAACGGCATTTTTTATAGTTTTTACCGCCTGGTCTTCTGCTTCAAGGGTTAACATTTGTCCGCCACCGGCTTGTGAAAGTGTTTTTAGCAGGGGTTCGTTAACGACGGTTCGAACGGGCTTTTTGTTCAAGTCCATCAATAACTGTCCTTTGCCGATCGGGATGGTACCGCCCGTCACCGTACCTGCAGCCACTGTAAAAATTTGTATACCTGCGTCGTATGCTTCCAAAATTCGTTGTTGGGCTTTTTCTTCGTGGTTTTCTCCATCGGTGATCAGTATCAACATGCGTCCCGTAGCTTGATCGGTTTCTAATAACCGTTTTCCCAGTTCAACCGCAGCTCCAAGGTCGGTGCCTTGATCGATGATAAAATTGGGGTTGGCGTTACGGACGAACATCAGCAATGATTCGTGATCGAGAGAAAGCGGCATTTGAGGGAAAGCATCGCCGGCAAAAAACAACAACCCCATCCGCTCGTTTTCCAGACCGGCCACCAAGCGAAGAATAAAACTTTTGGCGCGTTCCAACCTGTTGGGTTTCAAATCAGTTGCCAGCATACTTTTCGATACGTCCAGCCCGATGACGATATCGGCGCTCATCTGAGTTTCTGCAAGCAATTTCACTACACGTACGGGGCTGGCAACTGAGAGTGCCAATAACGCTAAGCTCAACCCAAACAACAAATTTTTTAACCAAAACCTGGATTTTGAAAACCCAAGCAACAAC
>JAEUUR010000017.1 GCA_016787465.1 Saprospiraceae bacterium
CATGTGGTAATGCCTGAATCGGCGGTTAAAAAGTTATTTACCCCATACGTGAAAGAAGGGCCCAACGCGCCCAGTTATTATGGTTATGGTTGGGTAGTTCAGCAGGCTGGCGAAAAACAAGTGATCTGGCACAATGGCGGCAATGGCGTTTTTAATGCGTTCATGGGTTTTGACCTTGAAAACGACATGTGCATCGTTGCTTCCAGCAATACCATGAAGGTAATTACGGATGACATTTCAATCGGAATTACGGCTATTATAGACGGGAAACCAGCTCCGGCGGTGGAGGTCAGGTCGGCCGATTTTGATCCAATGTTTGAAAACAAGGTAAGTAAAACAGCTTATAACATCCTCTTGGAAAGAGGCCCCGCCTATTTCAAGGCCAACGCTGAAACCATCCTCAAAGATGCCGGATTTGATTTCCAGGACGATATGCAACTCTTGAGCATCGGAAAACACTTGGAAGATGCTGAAAAATGGGAAGAAGGGGTTGCCCTCTTTGAAACCTACACCAAGCTGTTTCCCAATATCGTCATTGCCTGGAACAGGCTTGGCATATGCAGAAAAAACCTGGGCGATAAAGCGGGAGCAAAGGCGGCTTGGGAACAATCCGTGAAACTCAGGCCAAACGGAAATCCGGCTGCCAAATGGCTGGAAGAATGAGTAAATAGGACGAGGTGGGTGGATCGCTGTTTCAGAACAAGCTCCGGCAGCCGACGCCCAGCCATCCACCAACCCTCTCCGTTTCGTTCGCAGGCGTTCGAAATCGAACACAATTTGAAGAAAAAAAAAGAATCAACACATTGATTTTCAACCTTTTGAATTTTTGGCATAGCTTTCGGCATGTAAACACTGTACTTATCATGCTCCGCTATGTTTACCAATTATCTAAAACTTTCGTTCCGCAGTCTGCTGAAAAACCCCTTGTTCAGTGCGCTTAACCTTTTAGGATTGTCTTTTGGGCTGACAGTCGCCCTGCTGCTGTTTTTGCAGGTGCGTCAGGAACTTGCCTTTGATCGGTATCACAGCAAAGCTGATCGTATTTTCCGGGTAGTGGTGAATTCATTTTGGGACCCGGCCAGGCCTTCCCAACTTGCCAATGCTCCGAATGTAATAGCTCCTGTGCTGAAAGAGCGGGTTCCTGCAGTGGAACAATCTGCGCGGATATTGCAACATGAGTTTGGCGCTTCGGCTTTTGTAACCGCCGGCTCCAATAAACTGGTGGAAGAACGATTTTTTTGGGCCGATCCAAGTCTTGTCGAAATTTTCGACATCCCCACCCTGGCCGGCAACATGAAAGAGGCGCTCTCCCAGCCGAATTGCATCGCACTCAGTAAATCAACGGCCGTGCGGTATTTCGGCACTTCCAATCCGGTGGGGCAAACCTTGTTAGTCGACCGGATGGATCCGCTGGTAGTAAAAGCGGTGTATGAAGATTTCCCTACAGCTTCCAGTCTGGATGCCAATGCGTTGGGTTCATTTATCACCATGAAATGGGCGAATCAACGCCTGGTGTGGTCCAATTCCAGTTTTGAAACCTGGTTGCTCCTTAATTCCGATGCGAGTGCCGCACAGGTTCAAAACCAGTTGGCGCAGTTATATGACGAAAATGTCCCCAAGGAAGATCAGCGGATGTCTTACCAGCTTCAGGCGTTGAAGGATGTACATTTGCATTCGAGCGCCATGGACAGCAACCATTCAGTCAGGCTTGGCGATCCGAAAGAAGTAAGCATCCTGGCTACCTTGGCGTTGGCGGTGTTGATCATCGCTTGTTTTAATTACATGAATCTATCCACCGCCCGCTCGCAGTTGAGGTTTAAGGAAGTGGGGATTAACAAAACGATGGGTGCATCCAAGCGGCAATTGTCGATCCGTTTTTTCGCCGAAACCGGCTTGATCACCAGCTTTTCCATGATTGTAGCGCTGGGAATGGTCATCATGGCAATTCCATATTTTAACCGGCTGACCGGAAAAGAGTTACACATCAACATGCTGACGGAAGGCGTCACTTTGTTGTCTTTATTCGGAATCACTTTGTTGGTAGTGCTTTTTGCAGGCGCCTACCCAGCCTTCTTTTTGTCTTCCTTTCAACCGAAGAACTTACTCCAACCCAGTTTCAGGGCCGGCACAGGCGGCGGTTGGTTCCGCCGCAGTTTGATCACCACTCAATTTGCGGCATCGGTAATTCTTATCATAGGCACCCTGGTTCTTTACAAACAAATGGCTTTTATCCGCGATAAAAAACTAGGTTTTGAACCGGAGCAGGTTGTTGCCATTACTACCATTGCGGCTAATTCCAAAGATCAGATTGCCGGCTTAATACAAGGATGCCGTAGTTTGAGTCAGGTGAAGGCCGTCTGTAGGGCACAGTCCTATCCAGGCCTTGAAACAAGTGTCAGAACCATTTCACGCAATGCCCAAGATCAAAATGGAGCGGAAATTCTGACCAACCGGGTTACCCCAGGGTTCGAACAAGCGCTGGATCTGAAACTGATTGCGGGCACTACCCTTCCCGAAAAAATAGCCGGCGACACCATCGTCAATGTGGTACTGACGCAAAAGGCAGTGGAATACCTGGGGCTTACACCGGAAACCGTATTGGGTAAAAAGATAGAATGTAATTTAGGAGAAAACTCCTATGTGAGCGGAGTGGTGGAAAATTTCCACGCCGAATCGCTACACAAACCGGTTGGCGCCTATGCGTTTCACGATGCAGAAACTGAAACCCGGCGTTTTTTATTGGTAAAAATGCAAACCACCGATCTGGCGGGAACCATGGCGAAAATAGAGGGTGTGTTTAAAAACTCCCTTCCTCAATCTGCCTTTGAATATCGTTTCCTCGACGATCAATTGGAAAAACTGTACCAAAACGACCAAAAAACGGCGAAAACGATGCTTGTATTTTCGTTGTTATCCATACTGGTATCCTGCCTTGGCCTATTTGGTTTAGCTGCTTTTGCGGCGGAACAACGGGTAAAGGAAATTGGAATCCGGCGCGTATTAGGCGCCTCCGTGATGAGTATAACCGGTCTGCTTTCCCGCGATTTTTTGAAACTG
>JAEUUR010000020.1 GCA_016787465.1 Saprospiraceae bacterium
GTGCTTAAAGAACTTGCGGGCGACGAACGCGCTTATCGTTCGCTCACCCGCTCCTGGTTCCTGCATAGTCCGCTGTGGTCGGCCCTGCAACGCCTGGAAGGTCGGGATGTTCAGTTGTTCGTAACCACCGACCACGGAACGATTCGTGTGCAGCAGCCGTCGAAAGTAGTGGGCGATCGGGAAACGACCACCAACCTGCGTTACAAGGTGGGCCGCAACCTGCAATACGAAAACCGCGATGTGCTGGCAATTAAAGATCCGCAAAAAGCCGGACTGCCCAGGCCGAACATCAGCAGTACGTTCATTTTTGCCAGGGAAGCCTATTTCTTTTTGTACCCGAACAATTACAACCACTTCCACAATTATTACCGCAATACCTTTCAACATGGCGGTATCTCTCTGGAAGAAATGATCTGTCCGGTGGTGCGTTTGAAAAGTAAATAGACGGCTTAAAGAGCGCTTAAGCCGTTTAAAATGTTTTGTTCAATCCGGCCGGGAATGTCCTCGGAAGTTGTTCTGACGAAGGTGCGGCCGGTGACTTTTTCGTATAATTCGATGTAACGATCCGTGATCTCGTCGACGAACTCGTCGGGCATAACGGGCATTTGTTGCCCTTCTTTGCCCTGGAATCCGTTGGCCATCAACCACTCACGCACGAATTCCTTGCTCAATTGGCGTTGCCGCTCACCGCGTGCCTGTCGCTCGGCGTACCCGTCGGCATAGAAGTACCGTGAGCTGTCGGGCGTATGAATTTCGTCCATGAGCACTACGTCATCGCCGATTTTGCCGAATTCGTACTTGGTGTCTACCAGGATGAGTCCTTGTTTGGCGGCCATTTCTGTACCTCTTTGAAACAAAGCGCGTGTGAATGCTTCCATTTTGGCATAATCCGCTTCGCTTACCAGGCCGCGTGAAAGAATTTCTTCCCTGGAAATATCCTCATCGTGGCCTTCCTCGGCTTTGGTGGAAGGGGTGATGATGGGCTCCGGGAAACGGTCGTTCTCCTGCATACCCTCCGGGAGCGGAACGCCGCATAATGTTCGTAACCCCGATGCGTAGGTGCGTGCAGCATGGCCGGCCAGATAGCCGCGTATGACCATTTCAACACGAACGGGTTCGCAACGCCGGCCGATCGCCACGTTGGGGTCGGGGTTAGAAAGGAGCCAGTTCGGACAAATGTCGCGGGTGGCATTCAAAAAATAGGCCGCCATTTGATTGAGTACGGCGCCTTTAAACGGAATAGGCCTGGGCAGAATGTAATCGAAGGCAGAAATACGGTCGGAAGCCACCATGACGAGGATATCGCCAATGGAATAAACGTCGCGTACTTTGCCGCGGTAAAAGGCCGTTTGGCCGGGAAGTTTGAAATTTGTTTCTCGCAGTGCGTTCATAAGCGCAAAGGTCTGATTTCTTCCGAACAATTCCGAGTTTGCCAGAATAGACTTGGCGCCTCCTTACGGAATCACACATCAATTCAGCGCATTCACACGTGGAATAGCCCTATCTGCACAATGGATTTGTAATTGTCAGGGAATTTCCTTAATTTTGAAACAAACTACCGACATCATGCTGAAACTACTACTACCTGCCATTTTTTGCTGCTGCGCGTTTAGCGGCATAGCTCAAGGTTTACAACTCAAAGGGAAGTTGATCGACGCCATGGATGAATCCACCACTTTGCCCTATGCCAGCATTTACCTGGCAGGAAAAAACACGGGTGTATTCACTGACCCGGAGGGGAATTTTTTGATCAATGCGGAGGAGGGCGATTTGATCCGGTTTATGTATCCTGGTTATGAAACAATTGAATTATCTGCCGAAGAGGTGATTGAACTAAAGGGATTGGTTGCATTGAATGTCAGGCAACTCAGAGAGGTAGTCATTACCGCTTTCAAATGGGAACCATACTTCCTTCCACATGGCCCCTACGGCCATGGCGAGACAACGATTCAAATCGGATTTTTTCCTGACTGGAAGTATTTTCCCAACCCTACCAAGGATGCAGTTCAGGTTGAAATTGCCTTGGCAGGCCGCATCAACGTGTACACGGCCGATCAAAAACTGGTAATGATACAAAAAATTACCGGCGAGCAAACCCTGGTTCAACTGGCGGGCCAGGCTCCCGGCGTTTATTTCCTGGTGTTTGAAAACGACGATTTTTCCAAAACGATTGGGCAAGTGGTACTGACGGATTAGCTTTTACCTTGCCCGTTGCAGAATTGC
>JAEUUR010000235.1 GCA_016787465.1 Saprospiraceae bacterium
GTGTGGCTGAGGCTTTGGGGCAGATACAAAATTTGGAATTAATCCGCCGATAACAATGATTATTGAATAAGACCGATGGGGATCTAATTCGATTGCCTTTGGCAGCCGATCCTTTTTTAGCCATCACAGCCTGAACCGTTCAAACTTATTCCCATTCAATTTATACACCCCGTTTTCATGCGTGCCGAGCCACAGGTTTCCCTGCTTGTCTTTGTAAATGGAGAACAAGGTAATGCCTTTGCCTTCGGCCTGCACCGGGTAAGCGGTGGTTTTTTTGCCATCGTATCGCCAAACCCCATTGCGGTAGGTGGCAAACCATAAATCATTGTTGTCAGCTCTGGCGATCGATAAATACTCCCAAAAATCGCTGAAGGGGTTGCCGTCCAGGTTGCCGATGCTTTTTTCCCGCCGGTAGAACGGCTCTTTTTGCGCCTCGTTGTTCCCGTACACCTGATAGCGATACGCTGATTTGAACCAGAAATAACCATCCTTGTCTTCGATGATGGAGCGAACGCCGTTGGACGGCCCGTTGTGAAGCTCCGTCACATCCTCTTCGGAAATCCAGTCGAAGGATCGGCCGTTGTAGCGGCACGCGCCCACGGCAGCTGTGCCAAACCACAGGTTGCCTTTTGAATCTTTATAGATGGTATAAGTCCCGTACGGACTGGGATTAGTGGGGTATTTTGCCACCCACGCTTCGCCAGGCGGGCAGGTAGGGAGTTGTAAATGGTGCAATTCGCTGCCGTCGTAGCGATAAATTTTCCCATTATATTGCAAGGATCTGAACCATAAATCGTCGGCGTGCAGCTGCCATTCAGCACTTTCTTTGGCTGGTAGCACCCGAATGGTTTGCCCCTCCACTTTACACACTCCGCCGGGCGTGTTGAAGAATATATTGCCCGATTTGTCTTCCTGGACATCTTCGACTCGGTTGCTCGGAAGACCATTTTTCGTGGTAAAATGGAGGATGGTTTTTCCATCGTATTTGTACAGCCCGTCTTCCCAGCTAGCGAACCAGTAATTGTTCTGCTGGTCCTGGTAGATGGTCATGATGTTCCGGCTGAGTTGGTTAAGGGTATCGTTGATGGGGCCCGCCGCGGGAGGGGCGCCTTGCCGGGAGGCTGCTTGGTCGCTGCAGGAGGCCATCACTGCAACGGTGTACAGGAGGAAGAGGTTTTGTTTCATAGCTTGGAATGGATGGTCAGGGTGAAAAGGGAAACGGGTTAATTGCTGCTGTGAAATTAACCTAAATTTTCCAAAATCTGCGCATGAAAAGTAATATGGCTTGACCTTCTATTTCCAAATAATCCACGCATCAGCGGATCATATTTTGCTGACCAAAATCAGAGGTAATTGCTCCGCCAGCAAACTGCAACTAAATACCCTCCACTTTTTCCCCTTCTTGTTTTTTACCAGCCAATTTCTTCTTGGTTACCTTAAAATCTTTGAAATATCCGATGGTGCCGATATCAACATACAATCCCACACCGCCTATTTTATGATTACCAAGCATTTTATCTACGATAAAGGCGGAGTATTTCGAATTATTAATGAACATTTCAGCGGTTTCACCCGTCACTTCTATCCGCATGGTAATCCATTCATTTAATGCTACCGGAGCCGAGCCTTCGTATTTGAATGGGGCAATTTTTCTTAATTGGTCAAATTTGTATTTCGGATAGGAAATGTATTGCACAGCATGGTTTCTAAAAAGCTGGTTACCAATTCTACCCACCTTGGGTCTGACGTAAATGCCCTCAAAAGCCGAATCGTCTTCTTTGATCCTAAAATAAACGCCAATAAATCCGGCCACACCTGAGTAAGGCTTGGGGTTTTGAATTTGACTATACATCTTCACTTCGATCGTACCGTTTTCGAAGTCGTCCAGTCCAAGCAACCTTGCATAATGAGGCTCGTCGACGGTTGCTTCAATTCGCGTGCTGTCAAATGGCAGGGAGTTCAAATCCCGTTCTATTTTCAACACTTTTTTACCTTCAAAACCCACGATTTCTCCCGTTACATGGTGAAGTTCAAAGGTTTGCTTTTTCAGTTCAAGTTGCTTGAATTTCTGGGCGAAACACCAACTGACAGTTGCCATCAGGAGGAGGGTGCATGCATATTTTTTCATGATAAAATCCTTTTGTTTGATGAAAGAGAGATTGCGTTTTTGAACATGCTCCTTTGCCTTGTTCAGAACGCATGGCTTCCTGTTTTCCACAGGCGCTTTTTCATCACAAAGGTGAGCGGCCTTCCGGGTTTGTGCCAATAAGGTAGTTTAAGAAAAAACCTTAAACTACCTTAAGATTTCGCCATCTTTTTTCGGATAGCACTCAGAAATTCGGGCGTTACTCCAATGTACGACGCAATTTGAACATTTGAAATCCGATTGACAAGCTGGGGATATCGGTCTAAAAAATCCAAATACCTTTCTTCGGCCGTGGAGCTGATCGTGAGCAGCACACGTTTCTGACTGGCTATCAAAGCGTTTTCGGCTAATACCCTGAAAATTCGGTTGAACTTCGGATAATCCGTGAATAATTTGAACTGGTCTTCTTTTTTGATTTGCAACACCATCGAAGGTTCCATGGCCTCGATATTCAACCTGCTCGGTGTTCCAAAATAAAAGCTTTCCATATCCAGCATCCACCAGTTTTCTATGGCAAACTGGAGATTATGTTCTTTGCCCTGGCTATCCACCATGTACATCCTGAAACAACCTTCCACCACAAATGAATTGTATTGGCAAACACCTCCCTCCTGAAGAAGATACTTCCTCCTCAGCACCATTTTTTCAGTAAATACCGCTTTCAAAATTTCAACTTCCCGTTCATCCAGTGGGAGGAGTTTTGAAAAATAGGAAACGAGTGGTTCAATGTTCATTTTTCCTGCTTGAAGCGAACGATTAAATAGGACTACAAACATAACAGCTTTCCCGCCGCCTTCCAACGATGGGCCCTCCATCACACCACCAGCAGAAAAAAAATCTCTAAATGTTTTTTAGTTCGGATTCCTAACATACATTTGCAAATCATTTTTGATTCGGATTCCTAATTTTTAACATGTATAAACTCAATTTTATGTCAAATCACATTCTTGGCTATTCTTACGGACAAGTGGCAACCTCGCCCGTCAGCATTAACGATCTCGACCTGCTAAAAAAAACCGTGCTTTTTGGCGACGAAGACGTTCAACACCTTCGGCTTGCTGGAGAGGTTTTGGCCGACCAAACCGACGAAATTCTGGACCTCTGGTACGGCTACGTGGGTGGGAACGCCCATTTGGTGCATTATTTCACACACAACGGGCAGCCCAATATGGACTACCTCGGCGCCGTTCGAAAACGTTTTGGTCAATGGATTGTCGACCTCTGTCGCCGGCCATACGATCAAGATTGGCTCAACTACCAGCACGAAATCGCCTTGCGCCATCACAGCACCAAAAAGAACCAGACCGATGGCGTGCAGGCGGTTCCGATCATCCATTTCCGATACCTCGTGGCGTTCATTTTCCCCATCACATTCACCATCAAGGACTTTTTGTCCAAAAAAGGGCATTCCCCTGAACAGGTTGAAGCGATGTACACCGCTTGGTTCAAAGCTGTGACGCTTACCGCACTGTTATGGTGCTACCCTTACATCAAAGAAGGTGAATTTTAAATGTCGAAAACAATGAAGTACAACCACCTCCTTCAAAAATTCGGGCTTGCCGGATTCGCTTTTTTCTTGTTGAAAGGGCTTGCCTGGCTTGCCGTGGGCGGATTGGCCCTGCTCGGATTTACTTCTAAAAATGATTCAACCATGCAATTGAAAGTTTCCGTGTATGACACTTATGTCCCCAAAAAACAGGGCGGTGTGATGCACTTCGACATCCTGGTGGATGCCAACGAAAAGGATTTGGAAAAAATCTACACCTATGGTAAGGAATACCTGGCATCCAAAGGACAAGATGGACAACCGCTTACCTCAAAACAATGCCGTTTTTGCCACGTAGAAAATGCTAAGGGCGAAATCGAAGACTCCATCACGGCAAAGGGCTATTTTATTATCGAGATGGAAGGATGTAACTGACTTGGCAGGCAAAAGGAATTATGTTTTGAGAGAATGCTACTTTTACGGGGCGTAAGACATGAACTATACTTCGCGCTGCTCGAATTGGAAAGCGGACTAAGCATTGATTGACAGCGCTCAGTATGACAGATCATATTCGCCAGACATGGCACTTTCGCCCCGTTATTTTATACCTATGAACGAAAGCGTTTTCGACCCGCAAGCCCAACTGGGCAATCCTGACTTGAAAATTGTGGCCTCGCTTGAACGGTTAAGCGAGGGCTTTCGTGTTTTGCTGTGGGACAAAGCGAAGGTTTTGGGTATCAGTCCAATACAAATTCAGATCCTGATTTTTATTCAATTTCACGGCGATCAAAAATGCAAGATCAGCTACCTCGCCCAGGAATTTTGCCTCACCAAACCCACGGTGAGCGAGGCCGTAAAGTCGCTCGAACAAAAAGGGTTTGTCGAGCGACGGACGGAAGTTTCGGACAGCCGAAGTCACACCATCCATTTGACGGAAAGTGGTAAAGCAGTGGTTGCCCAAACCGCCAACTTTGCCAACCCGATGCTCGATAGCATGGTCGAAATTCCGTCGGCTGAAAAGGGAGTCCTGCTCGAACAACTGCTCGGTGTGGTAGGGCAATTGCAAAGTGCGGGCATCATTTCCATGCAAAGGATGTGCTTTTCCTGTCGTTTTTATCAAAAAAACGGAGATGGTCACTATTGCCAATTCCTGAATCAATCCTTGAAAAACCGCGAACTGCGCCTGGATTGCGGCGAGTTCGAAGCGGCGTGACAGTTTATAACATGTAGTGGGCAGTACAAAAATGCACCCAATCGATGTCGAGCAATTCAACAACGATACCGATTGGGAGCATTTCCATTAAGTCCAATATTCAGTTTTTGAAATACACCATAACGGCCTGTATTTTCCACTGGCCGTCTTGCCAAACAAGTACGCGATGTTCGCGCGTTTTTGTGATTTTACCGTCGACGCTGGTGCTTGTCTGGTCATAAATAACGAAGGCCATGTTGCTCCGGATGGTGAATTTGTAATTGTCGTAACTTAGTTTGTCGGTGAACTTGCCACGTTTTGAAAAGTCGTCAATTGCCCATACTGCCATCGCCGCCCAGCTATCAAATCCTCCGTAAGAGAAATTGCTTTCGTTCCAGATGACGGTTTCGTTTGGGTCGTGCGAGTGCAGAGAGGTCCATTTTGCGATATCACCATCCATGTATGCTTGTGTTTCTTCGCGCAAAACTTTTTTGATGGCCTCCTGAACGTCAGTGGTATCGGCTGGCAAATTGCTCGTATAGGAAAGCACCGAAATGGTCCAACGCCCATTCGTTTTTTCAAGGCATCGAATCTCAGCGGTTTGCGAGTTTTTGATGCCAAATTGCGGAACCGTAAGCGACTGATTGTAGGTTGCCCAAGCTACATTGCCCGATACACGGATGTTCCAGTTGGTTCTTTCAACCTGAATTTTTACGCCCCCGGCAAAATCCTTGAATGCGGCGGTGACGTTGGCCAATTGTTTTTGCCAGCCGTGGGTGATAAAGATGTTATCCGGCCCAACCCCAATAGTCAAAATATTTTCGGACGGTGTGCGCGTAGCCGACCATTGCTCAAGATTGGCGGCAAAAAACATTTCAGTTTCACGTTCAATGACAGCCTTGATAGCAGTTTCATCAGCCGTTTGGGTAAAGCTCTGGCTAGTCACGAACAGCAAAATAAACGTGAGCAAGTGGAAATTTGAGTTTTTCATGTAAAATGGAGTTTATGTGGTGAAAAAAATGGTGGTTATACTTCGCGCTGTTTATTTTGAAAACAGTCTCCTCTCTTTAATTGCTTGATATTAATTTTGACAAAAGTATGTTTTTTGAATTAAAAACAAATAAATTTCATATATTTTCAAAAATAAATTTTAAAAATAAAACGGTTCATAGAGCCGGATCAACTTCACAAGGAGTTACAAGAGTTACAGGAGTTACAAGAGTATCTAAAAAACTCCTGCACCTCCTGTAACTCCTTGTGAAAAAAATTAAGTGGCTATCCGCATATTGTACAGAGGGGCGGAACCTGGGTTTAGGCGGTTAAACAAAGGTTGGGCCTCTTCGAGGCCGCTTTCCTCCTCGACTTTGTGTTACAAACGTTGGGCCTCTTCGAGGCCATTGGTAAACCACCGGAATTACCATAATTTATTGTTTATCAATCCATGAAACTCCTAATCCTATTTTAGCCTCGAAGAGGCTAAACATTTGTAACTCCAACATGAACCGAAATACACCGCCTCGAAGAGGCGTAACATCTGTCTACGTCGCCCGTTTCTTTGGATGATTATTTTACTGTACAACAAGCGGATAGCCACTAAAAATTAAAGCCGGGTAGAAACCGAAACCCAATACCGACAGGCTTGAAGTTTGGAAATTTCCAATTTCTAATTTCTAATTTCCAATAAACACTCCATCGGTTTTTTTACGCACGCCGATCAATGCACCGTCACCAACACTTGCTGCTGAGCCGAACCAACCGTCAATCTCAGCACATAAGCGCCAGCCGGAATTTCCTCAAACCCCACCTGCGAGGCTTGTACGTTTTGGGTGTTGATGAGTTGCCCTTGCAGGTTGTACAACGCGCAGCGCACCGGCTGACTGCCAGGCAGGTTTTCAAACGTCACATAAAAACGGCCATGGCTGGGATTCGGAGCAACCAGTGCTTTCCAGTCGTTTTCCAGCTCGTCGATGCCTACCGTCGTACTGATGTTCAAGGTTTTTTGCGCGTCTTGACACTGGTTTCCGGCCGTTAATTTTACGGTGTAGGAGCCCGGCGCGTCGTAGTGGTGCATAGGTGCAAACTCGGTGCTGTTGTTGCCGTCGCCAAAATCCCAGAGATACATGGTCGCGTTGGTGCTGAAGTTGTTGAACGCAACGGTCTGGTTTAAAATATTGGCGGTGAAATTGGCCAGCGGATTCAGGCGGACTACCACGGATTGCAGCGCGGTATCCTTACCAAAAGTAGTAGATGCAACCAGTCGGATTTGTTTGGTACCCGACGAGGTGTATTTCACGTTGTGCGGGCCAACGCCGGTGGCCGTGGACGGCTGCGCGCCGATGCCGAAGGTCCATTGATAGGTAGTTCCCGCCGGGTTGTTCACGATGGAAGCAAACACAACCGTATCCTGCGTGCATACAGAATCCAGGCTGACCGTCATTTCAGCGGTCGGTGAGGAGATATCTAATTTCCACAATTCGCGGCCGGTATCCGTGGTTTCTGCAAAAAACAGCAGGGTGTTTTGGTTGATCACGTGGAAGTTGGACGGTGAGGAGCTGCCCTGCGGCTTCAGATCGGCCAGCATATTGGTACCGGCTGCCGTGCCGTCGGACATCCAAAGTTCCTTACCGTTGGCGCCGTCGCTGGCGCCGAAGAAAATACGCCCGTTGTGAATGGCGGCGTCGCTGCCGATGTTGCTGCCTAAAAAGCCGGGGAAAATATCTTTCACGATCGCTGTATTGCCCGTGGTGCCGTCGGTAGCCCATAGCTCTTCGCCCGCAGCGCCGTAGGCGCTGAAATACAATTTGCCGTTCATCACGCCCAAAAAGCGCGCCAGCGAATTCCCGCCGCCCTGGCTGACGTCAACTAACAACGCCGTGCCGGCCTCCGAACCGTCAGACGACCAGATTTCGCGGCCATTAGTACCGTTGTTGGCAATGAAATAGTACTTGTTTTTAAAAACGATAAAGTCCTGATCGCCCAGGTCGACCAGGCTGCCGTTAGCGCCCGGAAAAATATCTTTGACCATGACGGTGCCGGCGGCAGTGCCATCGGAGCGCCACAGTTCGGCCCCATCGACGGCATTGCTGGCGTAGAAAAACAGGTAATCGTTGGTAGCGGCCATGGCCCGAAGCCGGGTGCTTCCGTTGAACGTTTTGACCGCTGCGGTGCCGGCGGTAGTACCGTCGGTAGCCCACAGTTGAAACCCGGTGGTAAAGCCGTCCACGCCGAAGTACAGTTTATCTTGGAACACCACAAACCCGATCGGAGAGGAGCCGAAGCCCATGCTGTTCAGGTCGGCGAGCATGCTGGTTCCGGCGGGCGTGCCGTCGGTCGACCAAACCTCGGTGCCGTTTGCCGAGCTTTCCGACATGAAGTACAAGCGGTTGTGGTATTCGGCGAATTCATTGTTATACAGGTCGTAACTCGGTCCGTCGCAGGCGCCCGGGCAGGCATCGCGGAACACGCCCGTGCCATCGAGGGTGCCATCGCTGGCCCAGAGTTCGTAGCCGACTTCGCTTTCGCCGTTGAAATAGACTTTGTCTTGAAATCCGGCGAAAAATGCGCCGATGTTGGCCGAGCCAGCGCCGGGCGACATATCCTTTACCTGGAAAGTGCCTGCGGCGGTGCCGTCGCTCACCCAGAGTTCGCTACCTGAAACGCCGTCGTTAGCGACAAAATAGAGTTTGTTGTTCCACACCCTGGAAGGCACGTTGAACGATTCCACGCCCGCGCCCGCGCCGCTGACGATGTCTTTGACTAATTGCGGTTGCGCGAAGCTTTGGAGGCTGAGGAAAAGAAACAGGGCAGTTATGTAGTTGATGTGTTTAGTCATGTTGAATGAAGGTTTGGTGAAAAATTGATTGGATTAAGCTGTTATTTGAGTTTGAAAATTTCGGCCAAAAATAGGTTCTGTGTGCCCAATACCAAAGTGTTTGACATCTTTTTCATGGAATCATTGTTGTTTTTTGGCGTAAACTCTAAACCAGCTATTCAACGCACGGGTTTGATGAATGGAGCTAGTTGTCATTGAAAGTTACTTCAATTTATGGCCTGATTCATAATTTAACGAAAGATTGTGGTAAATGCCTATCAAGTTGTAAGAAATAAAATCCAGGAGTGAGGAAATCTATGTCAATTTTAGTTGAAGGGCTTTGTGGCTCCATGGTGATTCTGAGATTTCCCAGCAAATCATAAATTCGTAAGGTATGGACGTGATTCAAATTCCGGACATTCAATACATCATTTGCTGGGTTAGGGAACAATTCAACTATACCTTTTTTTATGTCCAAATTGATTGAATTGGAAGTTAAATTGCAATTAATTTCGGAAGGATACCCATCCAGAGAGGGAATTTGGGAGCCTGTAACACCTAAAAATCCAACTATGCATTCCGGTTGGGTAACTTTAAATTTCCAAACCCTGCTCGAAGTACACCCCGCCGGGCAGTCACCCCATCCTAGAAAAAAGTCAAAGTAATGGCTTCCATTTTGTTGGGTATGGATTATGCTGTTTCCTTGTCCATTAACTGGAACCAGTTCTGCATAATTTATACCATCAACGTTTTCCAGGAATTTGACTAGTGCAGGCAGATTTATTATTTCTTCAAAAATTAATTTTTTTGAGTTATTAAAAAATGGGGATACGCTATAATTGATCCCAGATAAAAGGCTGTCAATATAACCATTTCCTGTAGTATCCATATTGTTCAGCCAGAATTGTGTCCAACTGACAGTTGCATCTAAAGACACATAGAGTGTTTTTGAATGATATGTATTAGTCTCATTTGTTTCGGGATTGTTGATACAATATATATTAAAAATAGAGTTTATTTCATCGACAAACGAGGAGTTATAAATGGCGGCAAAGCTTGCCCAAATGGAAGTTGAATAGGCTCCTAGCACCTTTATAGAATTTGAATCTACTGTGCCGGAATTTAACATGGCATCTAAAGCAAAAATCTGAACTTGTTCTTTATAGGCAAGTGCTAATTCTTGTGGAATTTCACAGGAAGGCACAACTTGCGCATTACAATATAAGCTAATGGCTATAAATATGAAGGTTAAGAATTTTTTCATCTGAGTCAGTAGTGGGTTTTTGATTTATAGTTAACGCAAATTGGTTTTGATACTTCACGCTGTTAACCAATTCTTTAGCCGAAGGCTGTTTTCAAAACCAACAGTGCGAAGTATAGGTAGTTGATGTGTTGCGTCATGTTGAAAGAAGGTTTATGTATTGTTAGAAAGGAGATTTTCCGACCAAAAATAGATCAAAACCAGGTTGTTTGACCCATTTTATGGAAGTTTTACATTTTAATAATGCTGCTTTTTTGAAATGCGGCCATGCCATTTGGGGGAAAAGTTGGTTGAAATGGAGGGGATTTGTCACATAATCCGCGCAATGTGTACTTTTAGAGGCACATTGCGCGGATTATACAGATTTATTTTCCGCGCAATCTGAAAAGTAGGTAGTTTGTGAGCCAAACGCCGCCTGGTTTAGTTGTGCCGGCTACGCTTTTGAAGGCATTTGTATCAAACTTCGGTTGGTT
>JAEUUR010000067.1 GCA_016787465.1 Saprospiraceae bacterium
CGGCTCCAGCAATGCTTGTACGAGCACAGAATGTGGCTGATACGCGCTGATCACAACATCATTGGGCTGTATGGACACGCTGGTTTCCTGGCCGCGTACGTAGTCGAAAGCACGCACGCCGCTCATACCCGCGCCCAGACGTCCGTACCTGATTTGATGAAGGTCGAGCAATTTACAAAAATCGTTCACCTTATTGGGGTCATTACTGCTCCGGACTACAAATGATTTGTAAGTACCCTGAGGTTTGGAACTGGTCGTTTGAAAGTATGATTTGAAATTATCCACCAGGGTTTTGGCACTTTTACTGCTCACCTCGATGGTCGACAAACTGGTGGTGTAGTGGTGGAGGATGCGATCGTTCAGAGACAGGGTATCCCCGTTATCTGTTTGAATGGCTCTTCCGCCGCGAGGGCCTCCGGCTTGTTCGTAGGTCATGCCGATAGCGCCGTTAAATGTTGGGTAGGTATCGCCGTAGGAAGGGTAAAAAAGATCGAACACTTCTTTGGTAAAATACAACCAGCCGTGGTTATCAAAATGTCGGGCGTTGTTTTCTCCAATTTCGGCCTGAAAATCGCGTTGCCAGGGAGTGATCAGTTCATGCATGGGTTCGGCGGCAGGCGCGAAATAATAAGGGTCATTCACGCCTTGTTCGTGCACATCAGGGTGCACATGTGGGAGCCAGCGATGATATACGCTGAGTCTTTGCTGGGTTTCAATTTGTGTTGCCCAGGCCCAATCGCGGTTCAAATCAAAATAGTAGTGGTTCACACGGCCGCCGGGCCAGGGTTCGCGGTGTTCGCGGGCATCGGGGTTGGTATTTTTAACCAGGTTGCTGACCCCGCGATTCCAGTGTGTGTAACGGTCATAACCATCAGGGTTCAATGACGGATCGAGAATGACTACCGTATTTTTCAGGTATTCCCGGATTTTTGCATCTGATTGCATGGCCAGATCGTAGGCCAGCAGCATACTTGCTTCAGAACCTGACGCTTCATTTCCATGTACGCTCATACTGATCCAGACAATCGCAACCGGATTAGAGGTTTCTCCTGAACCATCAATAACACCTGCCAGACGAAGGTTGTTCAGGCGGATTTGTTCCAGGCGAGCCATATTTTCAGCGCTCGAAAAAATCGCGATTTGCAAGGGCCTGTCTTCATTGGTTTTGCCATATTTCTCCAATTTCATGGTAACTGGAGATACTCCCGCCAAATATTCGAAATAGGCATTCAGCCAATGATGTGGTGTGAATTTTTCACCGATTTTATGTGGCAAAAATTCATTGGCCGTTTTAACAGACTGAGCATTCAGGTGTAGAAATGCTGAACACCCTACCCAAAGCAATAAAAAACGAAACAATTTCATTCAGGTGAATTTGACTTTGAAGGACGGCAAACATGAGAAGATTTTTTGGAAATCGAACAATTTGCGCAGAGTTTTTGAGGTTTTCATTGAGACTAAGGAAATGAATTGGCTGTATCTTTGTCCAAATCACGGTTACCTGTTTTTTATTGGGCCTCTCCCTTTTTCAAAATAGACGAGCAATTGGTAAGTAGTCACAACAGCCGTAAGTTTTTGCCATACTTGAGGCTGTTTAATGGGTTGGCGACTGCGTATTATGACATACTACAGCTTGCATCAAAATTCGGCAATCGCCTCGTTCAAACAAGCCACCCTGTTAGGCCAGGCGCCCGACAAGGGTTTATATTTTCCTGCCATTATTCCGGCTTTTGAACCAAAGTGGCTTAAAGATATCGAACATCACAGCAACGAAGCAATCGCTTTTGAAACGATCCAGCCTTTTATTGGCGACGAAATCGACAAGTCAAGCTTACAATGCATCGTGCAAGAAACCATCAATTTTCCCATACCATTAATTGATGTAACTGATCAAATTGCCGTACTGGAATTGTTTCACGGCCCTACGCATGCATTCAAGGACGTTGGCGCCCGCTTTATGAGTCGGTGTTTGGGGTATTTTACCAGAGAAACCCACCAAAAAGCAATCGTACTGGTTGCCACCAGCGGCGATACCGGCGGGGCCGTTGCCCACGGGTTTTACAATGTAGAAGGCGTGGATGTTTTGATCCTTTACCCAAGCGGGAAAGTGAGCGCAGTACAGGAAAAACAACTGACAACTTTAGGTAAAAATATCCATGCACTGGAAGTGGATGGCACTTTCGACGATTGCCAACAGATGGTTAAAACTGCCTTTGCCGATACTTCGTTCACGGGTAAACTATTTCTTACTTCAGCCAATTCGATCAATGTCGCCCGCTGGCTTCCTCAACAAATTTACTACCTGCTCGCCTGGAAGCAGTGGAAAAACAAATCAATGCCACCGGTTTTCAGCGTACCCAGCGGTAACTTCGGAAATATATGCGCCGGCATGTTGGCATTTCTGCGAGGAATGCCTGCTCATCGATTCATTGCTGCATGTAATGCCAATGATACCGTGCCGTCGTTTATGGAAACGAATTCATATCAACCCAAACCCGCAGTGGCAACTCTGAGTAATGCAATGGATGTAAGCGACCCCAGCAATTTTGTCCGGATTTTAGCACTTTTTCATCAGAGTCAGGAAAAACTCCGTCAGGTTTTATCTGCGGTTCGTATTTCAGATGAAGAAACGCGCACAACGCTTCGGCGGGTGCATCACTCTACCGGTTATACCCTCGATCCGCACGGCGCGGTGGGTTACCTGGCATTGGAAAGGTATTTAAATGAGTACCCTGAAAAAGCCGGTATTTTCCTTGAAACAGCCCATCCCATCAAGTTTTATAATGTAGTTGAACCCGTCATTAACAGCAAAGTTCCTATGCCCGAGAGCGTGAAAGGAGTATTGGAGTTGGAGAAAAAATCCGTCATGGTAGAGGCTGACTACCTGGCGTTAAAAGCATACCTGATACGTTCGTACAGCTGAACCAAAGCTGTGATCAATTCCACGGGAGAACTCAGTATTTGCCAATTCGATACGCCAAACATTTGAGGCAGATAATGTTTGGCAGTGGCTTCAATGGCCAACGCGTAGGTGTTGATGCCTCGTTCGTTTAATTCGCGGAGTGCTTGTTTCACATCTTGAATGCCGTATTTGCCCTCATAGCGGTCGTAATCATTGGGCTTTCCGTCCGACAACAAAATCAACCAACGATTTTGTGCATCACGGCGATCAAGCAAGGCGCCTGAATGCCTTAATGCGGTTCCGATTCTGGTATAACCGCCTGGTTCGACGGCTCCAACTTTAGTTTTGCCGAGTTGCCAGGATTCATCAAATTCCTTGACATTGACATACACACATTGATTTCTGGTTTTGGAATAAAAACAATTGATGGAAAAGTCGATTCCAAATTCATCCAGAATCTCTCCAAACAAGATGGCCGCCTGTTTTTCGACATCCAAAATGCGGTTCCCCGCCGCGTAACTATCGCTCGACATACTTACATCCAGCAGTAATAAAATGGAGATGTCCTTGTCCTTTTTTCGGTTAGATAAGTAAATTTTTTCGGAAGGCGTTCGACCAGAATGCAAGTCGGCAAACATATCCGTCACGGCATCAATATCGAACATTTCACCTTGCGGTTGTCGGCGCTGCAGACTCATCTTGTTGTTGACGTTGGTCAACATCTTTCGCAACGCTACCAAAATGGAAGCATTCTCGGTGATCGTACGTTCATAATAGGATTCATCTTTTTGACGGACGGACTGAAGAAACAGTTTGCAGTAATCAATTTTGTAAGCCCTTTTTGAAAAATCCCACTCGTTGTAAGTGATGGTTTGTATTGCCTCCGGGGTATCCTTGCTTTCAGAAACCGTGGCATTTTCCAGAAAATCAGATTGATAAACACTGTGTACCGGATCGTCAACTCTGACTACATACTTCATATTCAGTTCGTCGAGAGCGTCCTGATGATTTTCTAGTTCGTCATCGCCATCAAAATCGCGCCAAACGCCACTGAACTCATCTGCAGTTTCCACTTTTTCAAAATTATGGGTCAATACATAATCCTCCTGCGCTTTTTTATCCACCTCAAGTCGGATAATCTCTTCTACGGCCTTTGCTTTAATGGTAGTTTTAGGATCTTTGGGTGTTGAAAGGGTGTGTAAATGATCTTGATCCAGGCCATCCAATTTACCGGTGGATTCGGGTTCGTTGCGCATCCATTTGCCGAAAAGCCAGGTATGGTCGGTTTTTTGTCGGTTGTGATCGGAAGGGAGGTTTTCACTCAGTTGTTCGTAGATGGGATGCATGGCAGGAAATTCTTCAAACAAGGCAGAAAGCACCAGAGAAGAAGTTTCGATTGATTTTTGCCAAGCAGTTTCGGGCGCCAGCGTAGCTGTTGAATTCCAGTTCAGGTTCAATTTTTTCTGGGTTGCCAAATACATGACTCTGAACAAGTAGAAGTTTTGATTTTGTTCCATCGAAGGGAACAAGGCACAGGTTGCCGGAAGGAAAAAGCTGTTGTTTTTGAATCCGCCTTCTCTTTCGGCCTGAAAGATCTCGATTGGTTGACCCGTCACCGCACAAGCCATCAAGGTTAACTTGTTTTGAAGGTCAGACAGCCGGACTGTCCGGCTCTGTTTTTCAACTTCACGCCGCTTTTTTTCACGGAAATACTTGACGGCTTTACCAAAAAGAAATTCGTCGAGTGCCATGGTCAAATCATCAAATCGGTGAGGTTTGAAAGTGCTGCGATGGTATCCGGATCATCGGTCAAAGGCTCTACTACTGCCACCTTCACAGCCAGTCGCTTGGGCAATCCGGAGCAGATCAGTCGGGAAGCATCAACCAATAAACGCGTGGAGGCCGTTTCTGCGAGGCCCAATTCTTTCAGGTTTCTGATTTTGTTTCCAATTTGTACCAGTTTTACCGCGATACTTTGTTGAATGCCCGTTTCAGAAACCAGGATCTCCGTTTCGAGCTCGGGGTTCGGGTAATCGAACGACAAGGCGACAAAGCGCTGGCGGGTGGAGGGTTTTAGTTCCTTAAATCCGCGCTGATAGCCTGGGTTGAAGGAAGCGACCAACATAAAGTGCTCATGCGCGCGTAAGGACTCGCCCAGCTTGTCGATAAATAATTCGCGCCTGTGATCGGTAAGCGGATGCACCGCCACGATCACATCTGGCCGCGCCTCTGCAATTTCGTCGAGGTAAACGATCGCTCCCTGGCGAACGCCGGTGGTAAGTGGCCCATCCAGCCAAATTGTTTCAGCGCCTTTGATGATAAAGCGGCCGATCAAATCCGTAGAAGAGGTTTCTTCATGGCAACTGATGGTGATGAGTTGTTTTCCCAATCGGTGGGCCATGTATTCAATAAAACGGGATTTGCCGGCTCCGGTAGGCCCTTTTAGCAACACCGGAAGCTTATTTTGCCAGGCATGTTCGAATACTTCTATTTCCTTGCCTGTGGCCTGGTAATAAGGCGCCAACACTTCGGTGATTAATTCCATACTTGTTGTTTAGGTTAATTGATTGTCTGTTACTGATTTCATATTCTCCCGCTTTGGGCGGAGTACCTGGCCTGAGTTCGGTGTATTTCAGGCCAGGCAATTCATTACCCAATTGAACCATTGAATCGCTAGATCCCTATCGGACCTTAGATTCAACTATCTTTAGGCGGCCTCCAGTGCTTCATCATTGGGGCGGCCATACTTCAAAAACTCAATGATGTAAAAAATAATCCCTGTGGTAAACATGGTAGCGCAAAGAACCAGGATGCCGAAGTGTACACTGATCTCCTGCTGTACCACCCCGAACTCCATGCCCATGATTCTTTCCATGTAAACCTGTGCCACGCCGGCTACACCGAAAGCTACCGTCATGCCAAGCATACCGATATTCGACAACCAAAATGCCAGTGTACCGCGGTTGCTGTCGTAAAAACGCCGGCCTGTCATATTGGGCATTGTGTAACTGATGATGGCAAACACAATCATGCCATAAGCGCCCCAGAAGGCCAAATGGCCGTGCATAGCGGTAACCAGGGTTCCATGGGTGTATAGATTCACCTGAGGCAAGGTGTGGGCGAGCCCCAACAAACCTGCACCAACGAAAGAGGTAATAGCCGTGCCAAGCGTCCAGTTCAAGGCCATTTTATTCGGGTGTTTCTTTTCACCTTTGCGATACATGGCAACGGCAAATAGCGCCATCCCCAGGAATGCAAGCGGTTCGAGGGCAGAAAATACGCCCCCAATAATCAACCACATCTTCCCGGCTCCGATATAGTAATAGTGGTGACCAGTACCCAGAATTCCCGAGATGAAGGTCAAACCAACGATCACATACAGCCACTTTTCAATGACTTCGCGGTCGACACCCGTGATTTTAATCAAAAGGAAGGCTA
>JAEUUR010000108.1 GCA_016787465.1 Saprospiraceae bacterium
CACCCTTGCTTTCACCACTCAGGCCCAAATCAACTGGTCGGCCGATATTGCCCCGATCTTGTATGAAAATTGCGCAAAATGCCACCGCGACGGAGGTATAGGACACTTTTCACTGGTAGGATTCGGCAATGCCTACACCTATCGGTATGATATCCAGGATGCTACATCCAGCCGCCGTATGCCGCCGTGGAAGCCTGACCCAAGCTACCGGCGTTATGCCCATGAAAACCGCCTGACCGACACCGAAATTCAGCGAATTTCCGACTGGGTAGATGCCGGTGCGCCGGCCGGCGACCTCTCCGCTGCGCCGCCCGACCCGGTATTCAGCGACGAATCAGAAGTGGGCATGCCCGACGAAACCCTGCTTACCCCCTTTTACACCGTAACCGCCACCAACGATGAATACCGCTGTTTTGTGATCCCGAATGGGCTCAATCAGGTGGCTTACCTGCGCGGCCTAGAAGCGCTGCCTGGCAACCACGAAGTGGTGCATCATATTTTGGTGTATGAAGATACTACTGGCCAGGCGCGGGTTCTCGATCAACAAACGCCAAACGAAGCAGGTTATGTCAATTTCGGCGGCCCGGGGGTGGATGGCGCGCGGTTGGTCGGAGCCTGGGTTCCTGGCGCGCAAACGGCCTTGCTGCCACCTTTTATGGGCATCAAATTATCGCCCGGCGCCGATCTGATCGTGCAGATGCATTATCCTGCGGGCGTAACAGGCATGAGCGATCAAACCAGGATCAACCTGTTTTTTACACCCGGCAATCAGGGTATTCGGGAAGTTCGGCTGGCGCCCATTCTCAACCACTCTCCGTTGTCGCTGGAAAACGGCCCCTTGAATATCCCAGCCAATGAGGTGAAGGAATACCACGCTAAATTCACCGTGCCGCAAACCACTTCGGTACTTGCCGTAGCGCCGCACATGCACCTGATCGGAAGAAGCATCGTTTGCTTCGGAGTGACCCTGCAAAACGACACCATTCCGTTTATCCGGATCAACGAATGGGATTTTCACTGGCAGGGCGGATACATGCTTCAAAAAGCGCAAAAAGTGCCTTTTGGAACAAAATTACATGCGTATGCCGAGTACGACAACACCCCGAACAACCCATTTCAACCCAGCGACCCGCCGCAGACCGTCACCCAGGGTGAAGCCACTACCGATGAAATGATGCTGGTGTATTTCGCCTTTACCGCCTATCAACCGGGCGATGAAAACATCGTACTCGACAGCACATTATTGAGCTCTTCTGTTGGCCTGGAACCATCGGCGGAAGGCATCGGTGGGTTGGAAGTTTTCCCCAACCCGGTGAAAGACCTCCTCCGTTTTCAATTTGAACTGACAGAAGTTGCCGACTACCGGGTCAACATCGTGGATGCTACAGGCAGAATTGTGTTTGCCCAGGCTACTAAAAGCGCGGCGGCGCCCGGCCTTCAACGGGAAGAAATTCCGGTGGGAGCATTAGCGCCCGGCGTCTATTTCATCGAAGTGCAAACCAACCGCGCGGGTGTGGTTACGGAGCGATTTGTAAAATCAGGGGAATAATTTTAGGGGAAAATAGACTGCCAAGAGGGTTTGTTTCTGCGGATTTTGCGAAAAAATCTGCGAATTCTGCGGAAAAAACCCTCCTGGACTGTCTGCCTCGTTACACACCGGCCGAATAAGAAAGTTGCCGTAATTTTGGCGCCTCGAACTTAAACCTCGTACAATGCACAAGTTTACCGCCGATAAAATATATCCGATTGCTTCCGAGCCGCTTGAAAAAACGGTAGTGATTACCGACGAATCAGGAAAAATTCTGGCCCTGGAGCCCTTGGCACGCCACGACGCCGCATCGGTGAAACACCTCAACGGCATACTCACGCCGGGTTTTGTGAATACCCATTGTCACCTCGAATTGTCGCACATGAAAGGCAAGGTCGATACAGGCACGGGGTTGATACCATTCATCACCGGCGTCGTGACGCAGCGCAACGCTTCGGCAGAAATCATTGCTGAAGCGATTGAAAAGGCCGAACGCGACATGCTGGCGGAAGGGATTGTCGCCCTGGGCGATATTTCGAACACCACCGATACCTTTTCGGTGAAAGCCCAAGGCCGCATGCGGTACTACACGTTTGTGGAATTGTTCGATTTCCTGCAGGATGCCGGCGCCGAGAAAGCGTTTGCGGATTGGTCGGCCGTGTTCGATCAACTCGCGCTTGCCCCGGGAAGCAAGCGCGTGCTTGTGCCTCATGCGCCGTATTCGGTGAGTAAAACCTTGTTCCGGAAAATTAACGAAGCAAACGGTCCGGCCATGCAAACGATCAGCATCCATAACCAGGAAACGCCGCCGGAAGAGTCGCTGTTTTTAAACAAAACCGGCGGTTTTCTCGATTTTTACGGGAAATTCGGCATTTCACTCGACGCTTTTCAACCTACGGGAAAATCTTCCATTCACTATGCGATGGAGCATTTGAACCCGGCGCATCGCACCCTGTTCGTCCACAATACGCTGACAACCCGCAGCGACATCGAAGCGGCACAACAATGGAGCGCAAATACGTATTGGGCTACCTGCGCCAACGCCAATCTGTACATTGAAAACCGGCTGCCAGATTATCAGGCATTTTTGGATACCGGCGCCCGTGTGACGATCGGCACCGACAGCCTGACCTCGAACTGGCAACTTTCCGTGTTAGAAGAAATGAAAACGATAGCCCGTTATCAAAGCTACGTTCCCCTGGACACGTTGTTGCGCTGGGCAACGTTGAATGGCGCCCAAGCGCTTGGGTTCGATGATACGCTGGGAAGCATCGAACCCGGGAAAACGCCTGGTTTAGTATATGTGGAAGGGATAGGTGCGGATGGAAAATTGGGCTCCGGGGCGAAAGCTAAACGGGTGATTTAAATCAGGCCGTGAAATCCGGCGAATCACCCTAATCCGCAATCAATTGTCGTCGTCAGAATTGTAATTGTAAAAGAAACTGCCCTTGCCGTTCAGCTTCTGGCCGGTCATTTCTTCCATGATTTTGATGTATTTCTGACGCATTTCTTCCGACAACTTTTTCTTGTTCACTTTCATTTCCTTGTCGTTGATCTTCATGGAAAAGTCGTTGGGATCGGTGATGAGTCCGTCTTTCAGCAATTCTTTTTTCAGCACCTCTTCCATGGCTTTGTGTTTGGCTTCGAAAGCGCGTTGTTCTGCCTCCCATTTCTTTTGTTCTTTCTCCCATTTTTTCTGCTCTTTTTCCCATTTCTTTTGCTCTTTCTCCCATTCTTTCGCTGAAAGTTCCCATTCTTTCTGGGCGCGTTTCATATCGAGTTGTTGCTGCTTGTAGGATTCCTTCAATTCTCTTTCCAGTTCCTTTTGAGCTTGCTCCAACTCCTTGCCGGAAAGTTTCATTACTTCCGCCATTTCCCGTGCACGCGCTTCATCGAGGTAGTAATTGTAGCGTAATCCTTGCCCTTCTGAGCCGAAAATGCCATCACCGTCAATAAGTCGGAGGCCTTCTACTTCAACGGTTTCTCCTTTTTCCATTTTTTTACCGTTGATGTACACCTCCTTGCCTTTTACCACGATTTCGGTCGGGTTGCCTTCATTTTCAAGGATGACTACCGTGTTGCCTTCACCGTCTTTATCTGAACGTACGCGGATAGGTGCTCCTGGCGCTAAGGCAGGCGAGTCGTCAGAAAAGTAATATCCAAAGGCGGATCCAGGGGCCATGGGCGGCATGGGAGCCATCGGGGCCATCGGCGCTAAAGGTGGAAACGGCGGAGTTGGTGGGTTATCAATAACTTCCAGTTCATCAATGAGTGCTTCGTGTTCCTCGAACTCCGCTTCCGGTATTTCTTTGCCATTGATGCTCAGACGTACCAACTTCCCTTCGCGGTATTCGGCTTCTACTTTTTCATTGTCGTCCTCACGGGTGATCTTGCGGGTGTTTTTTGGCTTCGGAAGACTATCGGCTTCCATTTGGTCGTCGTCGTTGCCGAATAAGTACGTGGGGATATCTGAAATTTGGGAAAATGCCGCTTCAATAGCCGGCACGGAGTTAGCGCGCAGCCCGACAAAGGCGAGCAACGCCAACAGAATTACGGTGGCTGTGATTTTTTCCATAGCTTGATGTTGTTGTTGTGGTTGATTCAAAATACGCCGTACCCGGTCTAAAAGTGGGCGGCGGCGGTTGCCACTCAGGCCGAGTGCAAGTGCCGGTACAGGGATGGCCCTTTCCTGTACCTGAACCAATGCTTTGGCAAAAGCAATGGGGTTGCCGGTGGCGTTCAGGGCAACATCGTCGCAACAGTTTTCACGTTCGCGGCGAATGGTTGTCGAGATCCACCAAACGGCGGGGTGGTAGTAAAACAGACTTTCGATAAAAGCCTGCAACAGATTAAACAACCAATCGCGGCGGGCGATGTGCGCCAGCTCATGCGCCAGCACAGCCTCTACCTCCGCTGCGGAAAGTTGATTCACCAAACCAATGGGCAGCAGGATAACCGGTTTTATCCAACCCATCGCCATGGGGGTATGCGCCAAAGCAGATTCCAGCAATTGGACGCGTTGATTGAAACCAATGGTAACTCGAAGCCGCTCTAGCCGTTCGATCCAAACGCTTTCGGGCAATTGAACGCCGCGCGTCCGCAAACGGTAAACTTGCCAAAAACCGCCGCTCAAACGCAACATAAAAAATAAAAACCCGATCATCCAGACCATGACCACCAGTGCGTGATTGATTTCCAGCCAGGCTGAAAACCGATCCCATGCGCCGGCAACGGGAAGAGCGGCCGCGTCAAAAAAAATAGCAAACTCCGTCGCTTCCGACAAATTGGAGGACGCATCGACCAACGAAACCGGCTCATAATAATGCACAAAAACGCCTGTTACCGCAAAAAACAGCGATAATAGTCCGCCATACGATACCCAGTATCGGGCATGCGCCTTTTTAATCCGCGGTAAAATGATCAACAGCAGTAAAAACACGCCGGTAGCCAGCCACAACGAGTGCGCCAAAGCCCATCCGAGCGCGCGAAAAAGTGCATCGTAATTCATTCCGGATCCTGTTTTTGGTTGTTTTCCAATTGAGCGATCAACGCTTTAATTTCTTCCAGCTCGTCGGGGCTTGCCTGGTGCGAACCAAGCGCCTGCATCACCAAACGCGCAGTGCTTCCGCGGAAGGTATTGTTAACAAACTGGTCGAGCAAGGCTGATTGTGCATCGGCTTCGCCGACAACCGACGCATACACATGGGTACGACCATCTTCGGTACGGCTCACCAACCCCTTTTCCAGCATGATCTGCATCAACTTCAAGGTAGTGGTGTAACCTGCCGGCTCTCGGTCGGTTCCTTTGCGGGCTTCATTCAACAGGTCATTTACGGTGCGCACCGTACTGGGGCCCAGTTGCCACAAGATGTGGAGAATTTCGAGTTCTGAATCTGTAGGTTTCATTTCGCTGCAAACATCTACGAAAGTTCTCGTAGTTGCAAATTTTTTCTACGAAATTTTTCGTAGATATGATAAATTGTCGTTTTTCAGCTCCAAAACCCCTGTCAAAAGATACCTTTGCGGCGTGGAATCCAATCGTCAAACTTCTGTTTCAACGCCCGAGGGGCATTTCAGCCTCGAAGAAATTCAGGCCTTTCAGGGTTTTGAAAACCTCCGCCTGGTAGCTGCCGCGTATTATTTATGGACGGATGTTTCGCCCGAAACGAATTCGACACCCTGGCTTTGGGCGCTTGAATTGCAATTTGAGGGCGACCAGCAACTCCTCATTTCGCCCGACGAAGCCGTGGATTCTCTGCGCATCTTGCCACTGGAATCCTTGCTAAAGACCGCAGAGCAAATGCATCAGTTGCACGGAGCGCCGGTGGTTCAACGCCTGAGCTGCCACGCGCGCGCACCCTGGAATCAATGTATCGGAAATGTGCTGCAAGCCATCCGCCTTTCCCGCGGCGAGGAAGGGTTTTACCTCAATGATGCCTTGTTGCTCGATTTTGGTGCAAATGCCATCCTCGTGGCATTACACCCGGATGCGGAAGGGATGATTATTCAGGAGCGGTGAGTTTTTGGATGTTTGAGTGTTTTTGTGTTTTTGTGTTTGGGTGTTTTTGTGTTTGGGTGTTTGGGTGAGAGTGTTCACTGAACTGTGTCAGACAAAACAAGTAAGTTTGACAAATGAAAAAGCAATTTGATTTTGAACATTACAAGCAACAAGCCGTAGAAGATTTGCTGTCTGGTAAGAAGCAGATCGACGGCCCGGATGGAGTTT
>JAEUUR010000242.1 GCA_016787465.1 Saprospiraceae bacterium
ACCGATCCACCGGAAACGGGACATGGGATAACGGGCCATACGCCATCGGTGGCGACAAACAGTGGATGGTCATTGATACGACCAACGGCCCTGGGAAAGGGCATATCTACACCCATTGGACCTCAAATTACACTGCATGCACAGATGGCGTAGGCAACTTTACCCGCTCTATCGACGATGGCGATAGTTACGAGGAGTGTGAAAGAGTCGAACCCAATGTGTATTGGGGCACCTGCGCTGTGGGGCCCGACGGCGTTTTGTATATTTCAGGGGCTAATGATCAATTGGCCCGTTCATCCAGCGCACAAATTTCCGGCTCCGGCGTCACTTGGGAAGATCCGGTGTTTTGTTACATGGGCGGTGGTATTCCTCAAAACTGGGGCGGTTCCGACCCGAACCCTGCAGGCTTGAAAGCACAACGTTGGGTAGCGGTGAACCATGCACCCGGGCCTCAATTCGGAGAAATTTATCAATTGCAATCCGTACACCCCGACGATGATTCCGATCCTGCAGACGTGATGTTCACCAGAAGTACGGATGGCGGCGCCACCTGGAGCGCTCCAATTCGGGTAAATGACGACAATGAAGGACCGGAATGGCAATGGTTCGGCACGATGTCGGTTGCGCCCAATGGCCGCATCGACGCCGTTTGGCTCGACACACGCGACAATCCGGGCACCGTGCTTTCTTCTTTGTATTATGCATACTCTACCGATGGTGGACAAACCTGGTCGGAAAACGAACGTTTGTCCGATGAATTCGATCCGTTGATCGGCTGGCCGCAACAACAAAAAATCGGTGATTATTACCACATGGTTTCCGACAACCAGGGCGCGCACCTGGCCTGGTCGGCTACTTTTACCGGTGGGCAGGATGTGTATTACGGGCGTATTACATTGCCGAATTCTTCCGTGTCAGAAGCCGGCCATAGCAAGGCCATTCAGTCGGTAACGCCAAACCCATTCAGTGAAACGACAACGATTTACTTTGATCAAGCCTTTAATGAATCTGTTGAAGTCCAAATTTTCCAGCAAAACGGGGCGTTGGTAGAATCAATTCTTGTACCACAAGGCCGTCTGCAAGTGGAATGGGATGGAAGGAGCGCCAATGGCTCCATGCTGCCCAACGGCGTTTATTTTGGCAAACTCACCACACCGGGAACGGCATCCGAATACTTTAAAGTGGTGTTGATGCGGTGAATAATTGGAAATTGGGGAAATTGGGGAAATTGGAAATTGGGGAAATTGGAAATTGGGGAAATTGGGGAAATTGGAAATTTCTCTAATTTCTCTAATTTCTCTAATTTCTCTAATTTCTCTAATTTCCTCACCGGAGTGCTTCCCGGGCGATGACCAGTTTTTGGACTTCGGAGGTACCTTCTCCAATCGTGCACAGTTTGGAATCGCGGTAGTATTTTTCTACCGGAAAATCTTTGGTGTAACCGTATCCGCCGAAAATTTGAACGGCGTCTGTACTGACTTGTACGGAAATTTCTGAAGCGTAGTACTTCGCCATAGCCGCTTCTTTGGTGCACTTTTGACCGGCATCTTTCAATGCGCCTGCCTGGCGAGTGAGAAGCTCTGCAGCTTCAATTTTCGTGGCCATGTCAGCCAGTTTAAACGATATACCTTGAAAATTAGCGATAGGCTGCCCGAACTGGTGCCTTTCTTTGGCATATTTGACGGAAGCCTCGTAGGCGCCTTTGGCAATTCCCAGGGCCAGGGATGCAATGGAAATCCGGCCGCCGTCGAGAATCTTCATGGCCTGAACAAAGCCCTCTCCTACTTCTCCTAAAACTTGTTTATTCGACACCCGGCAATTGTCAAAAATCATTTCAGCGGTCTCGCTGGCTCTCATTCCCAATTTGTTTTCCTTTTTGCCGGCATGAAAACCAGTAGTTCCGCGTTCTACCACAAATGCCGTCATGCCGCGGCTATCGAGCAACTCGCCCGTACGCGCGATGACAACTGCTACATTGCCGCTTTTCCCATGTGTGATCCAGGATTTGGTACCGTTGATCACCCAGTAGTCGCCGTCTTTGGTGGCGGTGCATTGCATGCGCATGGCATCTGAACCTGTGTTGGGTTCGGTTAAACCCCACGCGCCGATCCACTGGCCGGACGCTAACAGAGGAAGGTAGCGTCTTTTGATTTCTTCGCTGCCAAAACTAAGTATGTGATTGGTGCAAAGCGAATTATGGGCAGCTACACTCAAACCAATGGAGCCGCAAACTTTGGCAATTTCTTCAATGATGGTGATGTAAGCCTGATAATCCAGCCCAGCGCCACCGTACACTTCGGGAACCAACACCCCTAAAAAACCGTGGTGCCCCATGTTGTGGAATAAGTTGACCGGAAAATGTTGATCTTCATCCCATTCCATCACATGAGGGCGAATGTAAACTTCGGCAAAATCCCTCGCGCTTTGTCGGATCAGTTGCAGATTGTCGGCACTTTCTGCTGTGGTGTTCATGTGTAACTTTTATTTGGCTGAATAAAGAAACCCATCCGGGGTTTGGCGGCGTGTTACTGTGTTAAATATTGAAGAAACAGAAAACCGCCGCCAAACTCCAGGAGTTAAGGCGCCACAAAGGTACAGTATGAAATACGAGTCGAAACGGAAATTTGGCTGATAAAATACAAAACGCGCCGTACGTTGTTTATACCTTCAATTTCAGGTTACTCCTCGATTACAAATCGGTGTACCTGTTCCAATTGGGTGTCGTAATTGTCGATACACCACAGGCGAAATTCCACCACATCCCCCTGATCCAAACCGCCTGGGCCGGGAACGGCAAGATTGTCTATGTACACTTCCAAATCCACCAGCAGGGAGTTGATACTCACTCTTTCATCCGCTTGAAGAATTCCTCCAAAATGGTTGTTGACAAAATAAGAAAACTCCCATTCAGTGATGTATTGATCGTCGGGGTCGCTATCGGTCGTGTTTACATTGATATCGAAACGAAGCGCATCGCCAATGGTTTGTGTGCCCGAATTATCGTCGTCGTACCAGCGAACGTCGAACCGTTCCAGTTCGAGCGGCGGTGGTTCGCGTTCACAGGATGAAAGGATTACCAGGGCAAAAAGCGAAAAAAGCAAGATTGGACTTTTCATAGCGGTTAAATTTTGAGGCAAACGTAGGGGGACTCAAGGGGGCGAACAACTATTTGTGAATGGTTTAATGCGAGTTTAACCATTAACTAAATCAAATAATGATTTTAACAATATTTGTTTATTGCAAGAATACAAACCCGATACCGAACGACCACCACATTTTCCCGTGGTACTCCCATTGGTTACCTACGTTACTGGCGTAGTCTTTCCCAACCATCAGTCCTATGCTATATTGTTCCAATTGAAAGATCAATCCGGTGCTCCAGGTGATACCGGGTACCACATCCATATCCTGGCCGGCATCCATTGTAAGGGTGGTATTGTTTTCATTCAGGTTGATG
>JAEUUR010000149.1 GCA_016787465.1 Saprospiraceae bacterium
TTCACCTTTAACGATATCCAACTGCCCGGCTTGAACCAGTCGCCACAAGCATCACCTGAGCTTGCGCAAGGGTATATTTATTTCGGACTGGAACCAATTCCATGTGTGAAAAAGGAAGGTGGAGCTGATTTTTTCATCACCAAAGCTGCCGTTACCTTCCTGGCGCCGAGTATTAATTTTTCAGAAACACTAAATACCAATCCTGCTCAACAAGCTTTCGGCCCCTGCAATCCGGATATGGAGTGCGCCATAGATCGCAGCGCCCAAACCACCTTCTATCAACTTTCAGAACCCAGGTGTTACCCGACGTTGTTCCAGGAAGTATTAAATGTGGAAGTTCCTGCACAGCCAACCCCGGAAAAGATGGAAGTTGTACTAATGAACCTGAACGGGCAAACCATTGAAAAACACCTGGTTCATACCGTGGCGGGCGACGCAACATACCTGCGACTAAATACCAGCGAGCTGAACAATGGCATGTACCTCGTTCGGCTGGTTCAGGGCGATCAAATATCTACGTTCAAAGTGGTGAAACAATAACACATGTTACAAATCAGGATGCGTTTTTTTCGCAGCAGACGATTTATGATTTTATGCCTTTTATTGGGCATTCAACCTTTGCAGACACAAAAACTTCCTTCCCGGGCCGCAAACGGCCCGGGATTTGCCGTTTTAGCCGAAGCCAGAACGCTCCGGGAAAACGAAGCATATGAAGCCGCTTTCCACAAAGCAATGGAAGCCGTACGTATCAGCAAAGAAGCCGGAAACCTGGAAACCTGGGGCGATAGTTTTGAAGAAGCCTTTCAATGCGCTTTTCATTGCGAGGATATAGACCTGTACCCTCCTTTGATGGAAGCACTCAAAGACGCCTCTGCACAACTTGCCAACCTGCAACAGGTTCCGCCCAAAACGCAGGCGGTTATCTGGGGCCGAATGGGTACGGTACATCATGCTTCAGGCGCTTATAACCAGGCGTTTGAATGGTACGAAAAAGCATTGCCTTATTCGGAGCAATCCGGCGACAGCTCCTTAACTATGCGTCTGTACGCTAATGCAGGCACCTTGATCTGGGATCAAGGTGATGATTTCCGGGCACTGAATTACCTTGAAAAATCCCTGACTTTAGCTACGGCCCTTGAAGATACGGTCATGATGGGACGTATCACAACCAGCCTGGGCAACGTGTACCGGATGATCGAACCTGAAAAGTCGGTAGCCGTGTTCCAACGTGCCATTGCCCTCCAACCCAATAATTCGCTGGCACATGTATTGTTGTCGAAAGCCTATCTTGAAACGAAAAAAGACGTAGCTAAAGCCCGGGAAACTGCGCTTGTTTCGTTGCAACTGGCTGAAGACGAGGCAGAAAAAGCGGATGCCTTTCATCAACTCGGTCGTGTTTTTTTTGAGGAAAAGAATTATCCGAAAGCCCTTGAATATTACGATCGCGCCATTCAATTCGGGCTTCCTGGATATGGAAAAAACAGTCCGGAATACATCAAGATCCATGTTTTTAAAGGTGATGTGTATTTGGCGCAGCAACAGTTTTCAAAAGCCGATGCTGCCTACCGTCAAACACTCATCGAACTGCTTCCGTTGTTTCGTCCGTCGAACCCCAATCAGTTACCGGTGTTAGATGAACTGACGACCATCAGCCCCTGGATACTGGATGCGTTACTTGGGCAGGCTAAAACACGAAAGGCACAGTACCGACAAACCAATGACCCGGAAAATTTGAAATCGGCACTTTCGGCATACGAACTGGCTATCGCCTACCAAAACCGGATCAAATTGAGGTTCGCTGACGATCTGTCCAAATTTCAGTTCAACAGCTATTACAACACAACCTGCGAATCGGCGCTTCAAATCGCTTTCGAACTTTACCGGATGTTTCAAACGCCTGAATACGCTGCGCGGGCTTTCAGCTTGTCTGAACAAACTAAAGCGGTGGTTTTGGCAGAAGGATTGTATAAAAGGCAGCTAAAACAGGTGGTTGGAGTTCCTTCGGAACTGTTGGAGGCCGAAAGAACTGCGGAAGTAAACATAGCTAACTATGAAATGAAACTGTCGGAAACAGATGATCCGTCGGAGATTGGGCTGATCAAAGACAGTCTTTTTGCAGCCCGTAGGGAAAAAGAGGCCTTGGAATACCGGATAAAAACAACTTTTCCTGCTTATGCCGATGCACTGTACAGCTGGCAGGCAACGACAAAACTGGAAGATGTTCAAAACGACTTGCCTGATCATGCGGCGTTGATAACCTATTTTTTGGGCGACCACAGTTTTTGTACTTTTTTGATTGCCAAGGATACGTTTTGGATGCAGGAAAAACCCTTGCCTGAGGAGTTTGTTACCGTGCTTGCCGATTTTAATCATTCGATATCTGATTGGCAATATGCAAACGATTCTTCTGCGGTTTCAGGGAATGTTTTTTTGAAAAACAGCCATGTATTGTATCAATGGTTGTTGCAAGAGCCGCTTGCTTTTACTCCT
>JAEUUR010000243.1 GCA_016787465.1 Saprospiraceae bacterium
TTAAACAGCTCGGTTTTTTTCGCGCGCGCCTGTTCGCGCAGTGCTTCCGTGCAGGCTACGGCGTCGGCAGCGTCGTATTTTTTGAAGGCCATTTCATAGTCTTTGGCCTGGTTGCCTTCGCGCATGAGGCGCTCGAAATCGGGGCAGCTTTGGGTAAAGGCCCAAAGCGGGAGCAGCAGCAAAAGGGAGGTAAAGGCGGATTGCATGGCATTGGATTTAAGAATTAAATGCCGGATTAAAAACGATAATAAATGCCGGTGTGGAGGTTCCAGGCGTAGAGGAGTTGGCGATGGCGGGAATCGAGAGTGATGTCGATATCGTAATGTTTCCTTAGTTCCGAAAAGAACTGATCAATTTGAGCCTGAGAATAGTCCGAATATTCATCGTAAGGAAATTTTTCGATCGCCCATTCTGCAAAGTTGAAGTGCTTTCTTGGCTGAAACATACCAGGAATTGATTGCCGGTAGGAAATTTCGCTGAATATGCCGATGTTTCTGAAGGCACGGATAGGTTCAAATGTAAACCGAAGTCCAAGTAATAATTGCAAATCGTTTTGATAATTGCGGCCATCGTTTATACTCAGGGCCATACCATTACTAACTGAAGTATAGTGGACATGAAGATAATCTATATCCGTAGGCGCTTCAATAAAATAGTTAAACCAACCTGATGAGAGCGGTGTAGCTTGAAGATTTTGAATCATGGTATATGCTCGAAATAACTCCTGATAGTTATTCTCCAATCCTGTAACCAATTGAATACCAACTGGGCTGCGTATATTCCAAAATTTCAACACGTCGATGTACACGTTAAGATACCAATTCCAAGTGGTATAAAATGGCTCAAACAGTTCGAAACTCCTATCTACAACGGGTTGTTCTTTAGTAATTACAGTGTTGTACGAAGAATCAATTTCATTCACTAAGAGGTTTGAAATATTGACTTCATTTTCAAAATTGGTATCGCTCTGATACTTCCTGAAATTGAACCCGGCACCAATTGAAATCATCTTGGACAATTTGAAATGGACGCCAAAATCGACGCATTGATCAGGATTCAACTTTTCAATAAAAATATCAACGCTGCGATTAGTCACATTGGTAAAACTATTTCCCAGCGTCAACGTCATAAGCGGTTTTCGGGATTGTTGTCCAAACCTATAGCGCATGCCGGCAGTTATCGATAACCTGTGCCAGAATGATTGCTGATAACGACCGGCCAATTTTCGGATTTGCGGATCCTCTATTTGTGACAAATCAAGGTAAGGCAATCGTCCGATTTTAGCGGCCCGCCGCCTGTAGGCAAGTTGATTGCCGGAGAAATCAAAAGCTTTGGTGGAGTTGAGCAACAAATCAAGGTATTCATCAGCCGGGAGGCGGTTGGCGGCTCTCCAATTGTTTTGTAAATTTTGTTCTGCCGCCCCTAATTCCTTTAATACAAGCTCAGGCTTCAGGTTTAATGCGCCGGCTGCCAGATACCGCTCAAATGCACCGGAAAGACCTTTTACGCCTTGATTTTCCAGAGAATCTGCCGCAGCCAGCAATGTTTCAAATTGCCGCACTTTAGCCCATTGTTCGTTCAGCAAAACAACCTTTTCAGAAATCAATTTTTGTTTTATGAACAATGAACTGTCCAGGTCCGTCGCCTGATCAAGTATTCGTTGTATATCAGAAAAATAGTTTAATGCTGTAGCATAATCCTCCTTTTGCAATGCGATGTTTCCCAACGCCTCCATGTCGTTCACTTGAATCAGCAAGGCGATGCTTTCATTGGCCTTTTGGGCACGGTTGGTTGCCTGAGCAACCGAATCGCTCATCAATTTATTCAACCGGAGGGCTTCCAAAGCCGCATTCCGCTCCACCAGCGTTTTTTTCTGCTCTTCCTCAAGCTGAGCTGCCGCGCGTTTGACTTCCGCTTCCGTCGCTTCCGCTTTTTCCTTCAGCGCATTGATCTTTTTTAACAACTCGCTTTTTTTCGCGCGCGCCTGTTCGCGCAGCGCTTCTGTGCATGCCACGGCATCGGCGGCATCGTATTTTTTGAAGGCCGTTTCATAATCTTTTGCCTGATTGCCTTCGCGCATGAGGCGCTCGAAGTCGGGGCAGCTTTGGGTAAAAGCCCAAAGGGGGAGCAAAATAAACAGGGAGGTAATGGTTGTTTTCATGGTAATAGATTTTTAATTGCCGGATTAAAAGCGATAATAAATGCCTGCGTTGAGGTTCCAGGCGTAGAGGAGTTGGCGGCGGCGGGCATCGAGGGAAATGTCGACATCGTATATTTTTTTCACATCCGCAAAAAAGAGGTCGATTTCCTCCTGAGGATAGTTAATAAATTCACTATTTGGGAATTCTTTTATCGCCAAATCTGCCAAGTTAAAATGTTTCCTTGGCTTCAAAATGCCCGGTATTGAATGGCGGTATGAAATCTCGCTGAATAAGCCAATTTTTCTGAACGTCCGAAAAGGTTCAATGGTAACCCGCATACCCATTAATACCTCTAACTCGCGCGTAGTATTTGTGTTATAGGCAAAATCGTTGATATTGAAACTCAAGTTACTGAAGTGTTCATCTACATAGGGAGGAACATAAACATACAATTTAACAGATTCGGAAGCGGGCGTTTCATAAGAAAAATAAAGTGTGCTCTGACGGGCTTGATAAGTTTCAAAGTTAAAAGAGGCGCTAATGTCTGTATTACTGTTTGACTCTAAACCGGCAACAAATTGAATACCAAAGGGTCCGCGTTTTTTTAATAATTTTAAAAGATCGAAGTAGAAATTTAGGTGAAAATTTGTTTGCGTTTCGGAAAGATTTGCCCATATACGACTCAAAGGCAGCCCTCCATTAAGGCCGCTATAAAAAGTTGAGTCAGTGTCATTTACCTCCCAATAACCACTAACAGTCGTGGAAGAGCCGTAATACGCCCGATAAGTGGATTTTCTTAAATTGAGTCCCGCTCCAATGGAAATTATATCTGAAACCTTATAGTTGACGCTAAAATCGAAATTAGGCTCCAGGTCTGCTTTCAGTTTTTCCACCGGAACTGAAACACTTCTATCAGAATAAATCGAAATCGAAACGTTTTTTCGCAACGTCGCCGTCATAATCGGTTTGTTCGATTGGCTGCCAAAGCGGTAACGCATCCCGGCAAAAACGGATACCCTGCGCCAAAAGGAGCGCCGGTAGTTACTTGCCACTGCGCGGATTTGATCATCCTGAATTTGTGTCAAATCCAGATCCGGCAGGCGACTAATAGTGTTGATCCGTTGTCGGTAGTCAATCTGGTTACCGGAGTAGTCAAAGGCCTTGGTGGAGTTGATCAGCAAGTCAAGGTACTGATGCTGAGGAAGCCGTTTGGCGGCTTTCCAGTTTGATTGAAGTTGGCCCTCCGCAGCATCCAAACCAGCCAACACCCGTTCGCGTTTCAGGTCAAAAGTTCCCGCTGTCAGATAGCGATCAAAAGCGTCGCTCAGGTTTTTCGCTCCCAGGTTTTTTAATGAATCACCTTCCGACAACAGCGATTCAACCAGTTGTACCTTGGCCCATTGTTCCTTTAGTAAATCAATCCGCGATCGAATCAATTCAGCTTTGGTGGAAAGCGATGTATCCTGCCCGGTCATTTCTTCAATCATTTGCAACGCTCCGTTGAAATGTTTCAAGGCTGCGGCATAATCTTCCTTTTTTAACGCAATGTTTCCCAACTCCTCCAAATCATTCATCCGGATCAACGACGACACGCTTTCATTGGCTACTTGTACCTGGCTGGTAGCCTGAGCAACGGAATCGCTCATGAGTTTATTCAAACGCAGGGCTTCCAGGGCTCTGTTCCGCTCTGCCAGGGTTTTTTCCTGCTCTTCCTTGATCTTTTGGGTGGCTTCTTCCGCCAAACGAGCCGAACGTTTGGCATCCGCCTCTGCCGCCTCGGCCTTTTCCCTCAACAAATTGATCTTTCTAAACAACTCGCTTTTTTTCCGACGCGCCTTGTTTCTGTCGGCTTCCGAACAGGCCACGGCATCCGCGGCGTCGTATTTGTTGAACGCCACTTCATAATCTTTGGCGGCATCGCCTTCTTTCATCAATCGGTCGAAGTCGGGGCAATTTTGTGTGAAAGCCTGGAGGCAAAGCAGCATCAACACAGAGGTCAGCGTCGTTTTCATTTTTTGCGGATTTTAAGTTCACTGATTTTTAGTTCTATCCGCGGATCGGCATTACCGCCGGCGCGGGCTTCTTCCAGCCTGCGAATCGCCAGATCTAGGTCTCCCGAATTTTCGAGCCTTTGGATGGTTCCCAACAAATTGTCGGTAGCGAGTTTTTCCCGGGCTTTTTGCTCCTCCAGGTACTGATCTAGTGCTTTTTGGGTTTTTTCCCGCTGTTGTTCCGCTTCATTCCTTGCAGCATCCGCCACTTCCTTTTGCTCCAGCGCCCACCAACCGACACCGATGGCGAGCAAAAAGCCGAGCACGGCCGCGATCGAAAGCAAGTTGGCTTTTCGTCGCTGACTTTCGGACACCTTCCGTTTTTGTTCTTCTTCCCGGGCGCGGGCTTCGGCCGCTTCACGCATGGCTTCGGCCTCTTTCTTTTCCGCTTCCAGGCGCACCGCTTCGGCCCGCACCTCTTCTTCATGCCGGCGTTCGCGGTATTTTTCCAG
>JAEUUR010000249.1 GCA_016787465.1 Saprospiraceae bacterium
TTTCCAATTTCCAATTTCCAATTTCCAATTTCCAATTTCCAATTTCCAATTTCCAATTTCCAATTTCCAATTTCCAATTTCCAATTTCCAATTTCCAATTTCCAATTTCCAATTTCCAAGCGCCATAATATAATCGGCGGCCTAAAGGCCACCTTGCCGGACCAACTGAAGCCGGTGCTACCTGTGGTTGAGCAGAATCAACCAGCCTAGTGAGGGCAGTCATAATTCATGGTTTCAATTACCCTGACTTTCGATGCAAAATTGAAAATAAAATTAGCGATATGGCAGCGAATGCGAAAGATCTTACAAACCCTTCCGACCTTCAGGCACATGGCGAAGGCACTGGCGCACTGCGATCCAGAATTCCGGTGTATATGGATTTTTTACCGCCTTGCAACAACGTATGCCCGGCGGGAGAAAACATTCAGGCTTGGTTGTCGCTCGCCCAGGCCGGATTATACGAAGCTGCCTGGCAGAAATTAGTGGAAGAAAATCCATTGCCGGCAGTGCATGGGCGGGTGTGTTACCATCCTTGTGAAAGCGCATGCAACCGTTCACATATTGATACGCCGGTGAGTATACATGCCATCGAGCGGTTTCTGGGCGATAAGGCACTGGAGGAAAAATGGCAGATTAAGCATGACGGCCGCCCAAGTGGAAAAAAAGTGTTGATTGTTGGCGGCGGGCCGAGCGGTATTTCTGCCGCGTACCATTTAACACGTGCCGGGCATCAGGCTGCGATTTATGAAGCCGGGCCGGTGCTGGGTGGCATGATGCATTTTGGTATTCCGCCGTACCGTTTGCCCAGGCATCTGCTTGATGCCGAGATTAACCGGGTGATTGATATGGGGGTGGAAGTGCGCTTGAATTATAAAGTAACCGACGTCATGCAGGAAAAAACAGACGGTGGTTTTGACGCCGTGTTTATTGCCATTGGCGCTCATATTTCCAAAAAGATCGATATCCCGTCCAGAGACGCCGGGCAAATTCTCGACGCGCTTACATTTTTAAAAGATACCGAAGCGGGTAATGCGCCAAAACTTGGTCGACAAGTTGCCATCTATGGCGGCGGAAATACAGCCATGGACGCAGCACGGGTGGCCAAACGCTTGGGTTATGAGCCATTGATCATTTACCGGCGCGATCGCGATCATATGCCGGCACATGCATTTGAGGTCGACGAAGCTTTGGCGGAAGGCGTGAAAATCAATTGGTTAAGGAGCATCAAAGAGGTGGAAGGTCAGGCGATTAAGGTGGAAATTATGAAAGTGAATGAAGATGGAAAGCCGGTTGGCACCGGTGAATTTGAAACCCTGGAAGCCGATTCGCTCATTCTTGCATTGGGTCAGGAAACAGATACTTCATTTTTGAACAAAATTCCTGGTTTACAAGTCGATGCAGAGGGCCGGGTGAAAGTTGGTCCTGATATGATGACCAACGCCGACGGCATTTTTGCAGGAGGCGACATGGTACCCAGCGAACGCACCGTAACCATCGCCGTTGGGCACGGAAAAAAAGCGGCAAGATTTATCGATAAATACCTGACCGGTGAAAAATCTGTTTCGAATTCCAAAAATCCAATTGTAGGATTTGAACGCCTGCATATCTGGTATGAAACATTCGCGCCGCAACAAATTCAGCCGCAAGCTGAAGAAAACGAACGCATCAAAGATTTCAGGGAAGTGCTTGCCGGTTTGACTGAAAAAGAAGCCAGGTACGAGGCCCAACGCTGCTTGTCGTGTGGCAATTGTTTTGAATGCGACGGCTGTTACGGCGCTTGTCCGGAAGATGCCGTCATCAAACTAGGCAAAGGCAATCGCTATCGTTTCGATTACACCAAATGCACCGGATGCGCCGTGTGTTACGAACAATGCCCTTGCCATGCGATTGAAATGGTGGCCGACTAAACATCCTAAACTCCTTAAAATCAAACCAACTATCCTTCAACAATTGAATTGAATCATGTCGAAAGCAAACATAAAAGTCACCATTGACGGCAACGAAGCGACTGCCTACATTGCATACAGGGTGAACGAAGTCTGCGCTATTTACCCTATCACCCCATCATCTGCTATGGCTGAACTGGCTGATGAATGGTCGGCCAAAAAGGTCAAAAATATTTGGGGATACATTCCTGAAGTGATTGAAATGCAAAGCGAAGGCGGCGCTGCGGGCGCCGTGCACGGCGCCTTGCAAACCGGCTCACTTACCACTACGTTCACGGCTTCGCAAGGTTTGATGCTCATGTTGCCTAACATGTACAAAATTGCAGGAGAACTTACCAGCGCAGTGTTTCATGTGGCAGCGCGTTCCCTGGCTGCTCAGGCGTTGTCGATATTTGGCGACCACAGCGACGTGATGGCCGCCCGTTCCACCGGTTTTGCGATGTTATGCTCCGCATCCGTGCAAGAGGCGCATGATAGCGCCTTGATTGTTCAGGCGGCAACCTTGCGGGCGCGTATTCCATTCATTCACTTTTTCGATGGGTTTCGCACATCCCATGAAGTAAATAAAATTGCGCTGATCCCGGATTCAGTGATCAAAACCATGATCAGGGAGGAAGATGTAATCGCTCACCGGCAACGTGCATTAAGTCCCGAC
>JAEUUR010000212.1 GCA_016787465.1 Saprospiraceae bacterium
ACAGTTTGAAAATGTGGGCGCAATGTTATCTGTTTTCAGATCAATTGGACGCGGCCTGGCCTTTGCTCAAGGAATCGTTACAGCAACGGTTGCGTACTTTGGGAAAAAGCCATGCGGAATATGCCCAATGCCTGAATAACATGGGCATCTTTTATCTTAAGATTGCCGATTACCCCAAAGCGGCATCTGTATTTTTGGAAGCCAAAGAGATCCAAATGAATACCCTGGGAAAAATGCATCCTGATTGCGCTCAAACTGCTAACAACCTGGGGCTTTTATATTACGAAGCTGGAGAATATGGAAAATCCGAGTTGTTTTATTTGGAATCCAAAGACATACTATACCGAAGTGCGGGTCAAACACATCCTATGTATGATCAAATATTAAACAACCTAGGCAATTTGTATTTGTCAATGGGGGCCAACACAAAAGCTGAGTCGTATTTCCTGGAAGCTCAAACCATTCAACTCCTAACAAATGGCGCCAACAATCCTTCCTACGTTAAAATATTGAACAACCTCGGTATTTTGTATAAGAACATGGAGCGGTTCGACCAGGCCGAGCAGCTTTTTAAAGAGGCTGTTTCTATTAATGAAAAAAATCAGACTGCCAACGACCCCAACTACGGCAGAAGCTTGAACAACCTGGCCACCCTGTATTATGAACGTCGTGATTATCAACAAGCAGAGCGCCTCTTTCAAGAAGCCAAAGTCAGTTGGCAAAAAAATCTTGGTCAAGGGCACCCACTCAATATCCTGTGTCTGACCAACCTGGGCGAATGTTACAGGCAATTGGGCGACTACCCAAAAGCTGAACAATATTACCTCGAAGCACAAACCCTCATCCTTAAAACCCTAGGTAGGGAGCATCCATTTTTTGTTGTCAATTCCTACAATCTAAGCCAATTATACCAAAGCCTTCAGCGATATGAAGATGCCGGGACGCTTTTGCTTGAAATTGGCCGAATCAATCGGCTACAGATTGGCAGGAACACTTCCTTTTTATCAGACAATCAAATACAAGCCTATACCAACACCTTCAGGTTGATGGAAGACAACCTGTATTCTTTCCTGCAAGCCCATCAAACACCTGAACTCTGTGCCGAAGGCTACAACAACACCCTCCTGATGAATGGACTCGCGTTGGAACAAAACCGAATGCTTGCACGCGCGCTGGACGGAGTAGACAGTACGACCATTCAACTCTATGAAAAATGGCAAAGCTGTCACCGACGCCTGGCTAAACGTTATGCCCGCCCCCTCGCGGAACGCAAAAAAATAGTGGAAGTCGAAGCTGAAGCAGAGTCCTATGAAAAGGAGTTGAAACAGCGGCTTCCTGCATTTCAGGAAATACGGAAAACCTGTACCTGGGAGTCCATCAAAACGGCTCTTAAACCGGGTGAAGCCGCCATTGAATGGGTACGCTACCATTTCAACCAATCTGACAGCATCATGTACGCCGCCTTGTTGATCCGCAGCGGCGATACGCATCCACAATTCATCGGAATCTGCGAAGAGCGGCAATTGATCAAGCTCCTGCCAGGCAATACCAACGATGCAGTCGGCACTCCTCCGGATCCAAGCCGGGGCATTATCCGCACCGGCCCGGGATCATTCAAGGGCTTGTACGAACTGCTTTGGCAACCGCTCGACAAGCTGTTGGCCGATGTTCAAACCGTGTATTATTCCCCGGTTGGAACCCTTCACCGCCTTAACTTCGACGCCATTCCGCTGCCGGGCAATCAAATCCTTGCCGATCGATTCCGGCTTGTACGCCTTGGCAGCACCCGTACACTGGCCATCGACGGTGAAGGATCCGCACATCGAACAGCCGGGTCGGCCGTGCTTTTTGGAGGTATTTATTATGACATGGATTCTACCGCCATTTTATCCGCAAACGCACGCATCGACGGCCTGGAGCTGGCAAGCCGGGGCGCCGACCTTGAAATGGAAAACGACACCTCCCGCCAAACCGGCAACTGGCAATTCCTTTCGGGCACAGAAAAGGAAGTGAACAGTCTGGAACGCCTCCTTGCAGCGGCCGGCTTCAAACCACAACTTAAAAAAGGGTTTGAAGCCACCGAAGAGTCGTTGAAAAAAATCGGCCAGACAAAACCGTCGCCTTATTTACTGCATCTGGCCACGCATGGCTTCTTTTTCCCCGATCCGCGCGACAACACCCAACGACTCTCATTACCCGTGGAACAGGAAACCGGCTTTAAAACCAGCACCAACCCGCTGGCGCGTTCAGGCTTGCTGATGGCCGGCGCCAACCACGCCTGGAAAACCGGAAAGCCGCTCAAGAAAAGCATGGAAAACGGGATTCTCACCGCTTACGAAATCAGCCACCTCGATTTATCCAACACCGAATTGGTGGTGCTTTCTGCCTGCGAAACCGGACTGGGGCAGCTTCAAGGCAACGAAGGGGTATTCGGTTTGCAACGAGCGTTCAAAATAGCCGGCGCCCGGTACATCATCATGTCGCTCTGGCAAATACCCGACCAGGAGACGGCCGTGTTTATGACCGCATTTTATAAACAATGGTTGGAAGCTAAAAAAAGCATTCCGGATGCTTTTCATGCTGCGCAACAGGAAATGAGACAGCAGTTCAACCTTCCGTACTTGTGGGCAGGATTCGTTTTGGTGGAATAATCAAGCCGTGAAATGATACCCCACCCCCTTGATGGTGATGATTTCAATGGAAGGATCTTCTTTGAAATAATCGCGCAGTTTGGTGATGTACACATCGAGGTTGCGGGAGTTGAAGAAGTGGTCGTCGCCCCAAACTTTCATCAGGATATCCTTTCTGGCTACGGTAAAATGGCGGTTTTCAAGCAGTATTTTCAACAAATCGGCCTCACGCGCGCTAAGCTTGCGCGCGCTATCGCCCAGGCGAAGCTCGTACTTCAACGGTAGGAATTCGTACTTCCCGATTGTTACTGTTTCCGCGGATGGGGCTGCCGTGACTTTACCCTGGGTCAGGGCCAACAGGTTTTGCAAACGCACGATCAATTCCTCCATGCTGAACGGCTTTCGGAGGTAGTCGTTACCACCGCTGGCAAAGCCTTGCACGACATCCTCCACCTGCGATTTGGCAGTCAGAAAAACAATCGGCAGCTCCGGGCGCAGGGCTTTGATCTCTGTTCCGAGGGAAAAGCCATCCCGGTTAGGAAGCATGACGTCTAACACGCAGATGTCGGCAGGAAAATTTTGCAAGGCAGGTATGACTTCTGCGCCATCGGTCACCATACACACCTCAAAACCACGGCTTTCAAGGCTCTCCTTGACGATTTTTCCGAGGAAAGGTTCGTCTTCGACGTACAGGAGTTTGATGTTTTTCATACCACAAAGAACGATTAACCTGTAAGAAACTGCAAACTTTCATCCAATTTTAGCCTGACAGGCGGTATCTTTGCGGCCTTATTTGGAACAAACGAATTTGGAAACACGTTTGTGTTTTCCAACTTTACCAGAGACGACGGCCTGAAGGCCGTCAAACCGACGGGCTAAAGCCCGTGCTACCTGTTCAACAAGCATCCAGCATGACATCACGACAAATACGCAGGCAGTTTTTAGATTTTTTCGCATCCAAAGCGCACAAGATTATTCCATCGGCGCCCATGGTGGCGAAGAGCGACCCTACCCTCATGTTCATCAACTCGGGTATGGCGCCCCTGAAGGATTTTTTCCTGGGGAACCAAACGCCTCCCTCAAAACGGATCGCCGATACCCAAAAATGCCTGCGCGTAAGCGGCAAACACAACGACCTGGAAGATGTGGGTTTCGACGGGTACCACCACACCATGTTCGAGATGCTGGGGAACTGGTCGTTCGGCGATTATTTCAAAAAAGACGCCCTGGAATGGTCGTGGGAACTGCTGACTGACGTGTACAAAATTCCCAAAGACCGCCTGTATGTGTCTGTTTTTGGCGGCAATGAAGCTGAAGGCGTTCCTTTCGACCAGGAAGCCTACGATGTATGGCGTACCATGCTGCCGGAAGATCGGATCATGCGTTTCGGCAAAAAAGAAAACTTCTGGGAAATGGGCGACACCGGCCCCTGCGGCCCTTGCTCCGAAATTCACGTCGATCTTCGCTCCGATGAAGCACGCGCCCAAATCGACGGTCGCACCCTTGTCAATGCCGACGATCCGAATGTGATCGAGATCTGGAACAACGTGTTCATGCAGTTTGTGCGCAAAGCCGACGGGTCGCTGGAAGAATTGCCGGCTAAATCAGTAGATACCGGAATGGGTTTCGAACGCCTGTGCCGCGTGGTGCAAAACACCAGCTCCAACTACAGCACCGACTTGTGGACGCCTATTTTCCGCTTGCTCGGCGATCTGTGCAACCACCGCTACCAGGATACTTACCCCAATACCGGCGCTAACCCCGAGGTGCTGAAAAAAGACATTGCCATGCGGGTGGTGGCCGATCACCTGCGCGCTGTGAGCTTTGCTATCGGCGACGGGGAATTGCCCTCCAACACCGGGGCCGGCTATGTTATTCGTCGCATTTTGCGCCGCGCCGTGCGGTACTACTACTCGTTCCTCGGTTTGAAAGAACCCGTGTTGTATCGCTTGTTCCCGGTGCTGGCCAAGGAGATGAACGACATTTTCCCCGAACTCGAAGCACAACAGGATTTCATCGTGCGCGTGTTGCTGGAAGAAGAAAAATCGTTCCTCCGCACCCTGGAATCGGGATTGAA
>JAEUUR010000226.1 GCA_016787465.1 Saprospiraceae bacterium
CCCAGCGCATCTGTAGCAGTGACAGTGTAGGTTCCAGGATTTAAGTACACATTGAGTGCCGTGGTTTGGCCATTCGACCAGGCGTAGCTGACATTCCCATTAGGATTGGAAGGCAACACCTCTGTCAGACCGGAGAATGAACCTGCGCACACGGGGCTTTGTATCGTGCCTTGCCCCAACTGGAATGGAGAACACAATTCTTTGACCTTTTGTATTTTTCCGGAAGAAAGCAAGGCTATATACAATTCGCCATTTTTATCCTCACCGAAGGTGCTGAATTCATAATCGCCCAGGTTGGCCAGTTGTGTGGTGGTAAATGTGCCGTCAGCATTTTGAACCGTACCCCAAATGCGGCCGCTGCAATAATCGGCGTTCAGGTATACACCGTACATATCGGTGTAAATACTTCCCCGGTAAATAAAACCGCCCGTGATGGAACAGCCAATGGAAGGGTTGACATAGCTGAAAACCGGGGGCGTATAGGAAGTAATGCCCTGGCAGCCATTGGTATTATAGGCCTGGCCGCCCTCATAACAACGCCAGCCGTAATTACGACCGCCTACACCAGCAGGTTCAAAATCAACTTCTTCGCGGGCATTTTGACCTACATCCGCGATCCACATATCGCCTGTTTGACGGTCGAATGAAAAACGCCAGGGGTTGCGCCAGCCAAACGACCATATTTCAGGCAGGAAGTCGGTTTGCCCAACGAACGGGTTATCGGCAGGAACAACGTATGGGGCGCCAGGGGCACTGTTATTCACATCAATGCGCAGGATTTTTCCAAGGAAAGTAGCCTTTTTCTGGCCGTTGTTTTGTGGATCGCCGCCCGAACCGCCGTCGCCCAGCCCAATGTACAAATATCCGTCGGGGCCAAACTTGATGCAACCGCCGTTGTGGTTGTTATAAGGTTGTGCAGCGCTTAAAATAAACAATTCACTGTCCGGATCGGCCTTGTTGGGATTGTCGGCAGACACCGAAAATCGCGATACCTGCGTAGCCCCGTTGTTGTTGTCGGTGTAGTAGACAAAGAAATAACCGTTTTGAGCATAGTTCGGGTGGAATGCCAGCCCTAAAAGACCGCGTTCGTTGGCGTTGTCATTCACCCGCCCTTGAATGTCGAGGAATACATCCAGTCGTACGCCATTGCTGTCGAGTGTCCGGATGATACCGGCTTGTTCTACAACAAACATCCGGCTGTCGCCGCAGTGGGCAATATCTACAGGCCGGTTGAAACTCGTCGACCAGTCGGTCAGTTGAAGTTTGGGTTGTGCCAGCAGGGCAAGGGGGAAAAAGGGGGCTAGTAACAACGGGAGAAAACGCATCATCAGTCGAAAAGCAGGATGGTGAAAATGAGGTGCAAAGGTAGGCGCAATCCTGCGGATGTGCCCTGGTATTAAAAAGGATGTCCTGAAATAGCTAATTTGATTGGAAATAGATCAAAATTCAAACCAACACGGCACCTCGCGCAGGGGGCGGCCATTCTGGTTACAGGGTAATGCGGCGATTCGATCCAACACTTCCTTGCCTGAAACCAAGGTTCCAATGACTAAGCAATTTCCTTCAAAAACCAAAGCGCCTCCTGTTGAAAGATATATTTCACGAGCAGCTGGGGTGAGCTTCTTTCCCGTTGTGTTTTCCCATTTTTCAAGTGTTGTTTGATGGTATCGACGTCCTTGAATCAGGTAATAGTTTCCAGCGCTCTTAACCAAAGTGCCGGATGCCGGAATGTTGTTGTTAAATGTCAAAGAGTTGTCAAATATCTTGTGCTTGGGTATTTGAATAAAGGCGTCTTGTAAAATTGAAATAATAAAAGCACTGTCTTGATTGCTTTTTTTATCAGGTATGGAAGTGCCAGATTTCAATTGGATAGCCATGTCGCCCATATCTGTGTGAAGGATGATTAGATATGTGGTTTGTTTGCATGTTGAACAACTTAACAAACAAATCAGGAGAAGGAAAATATTTAGGGAAAATCTCCAACACCAACCACTGCTTGACAAAGGAATTTCCACATCTAAGAAGTTCATAGATTTTTGATTAGCAATTAAAATCAAGCCAGAAATTGTGTATTTTTATTCTTTAATTGCTGTCAACCAAAGGTACAAAACTTCGCTTTATCATGATTATCCTGTTATTTCCGATGTTGCATCGTAACCGATTAAGCACCAGCCCGTGGTGTTTGCTGTTCTTTTTTACATTAAAGTGCAGTATATGCGGCGCCCAAACCGATAAAACCATTTCGCCATCTGCTTCCGACCTGGGCATTATTCCTGATTCTGTATATTATTTCAACCTTGTTCTGGAACCGAATAAGTACACCTGGCGGGATTTTGATCATTATTATCAAGTAATGATTCCTAAATACCACTACAATCAATCATATACAGAAAATTTAAAAAAAGCAGTTATTTCTGGAATGGTGTCAACTGGCAAAATAACAGAAATAACGGATAAAAAAGTAAATGAACGGTACACCGAGGAATGGCTTTCCCTGAGTATGGCTGATCCTGAAATTACAGTTAATCTTCTTGAATCCTTAAAAGGCCATTGGGCGGACAGAAAGATCAAATCAACAGCCGAAATGGCATACAATAACCTGATTCGTCAAGTGAAGGACACCGCAAAATATCCTGATCAGGTGCTTGCATCGAATGAGGCAAAATTCAAGCGCCTTCAAGATTTTGCCGCCGGTATCAAGGAATAAGAATTTTCTTAACTTATGATCAATTGAAAAGGCAACCAGAAAACATTGGTTGCCTTTTCAATTTTTAATACCACAAGCACCTTCTTTTAATCCGGCTCGAAGCCCAGTACGATATTGAACTTGGCATAGCTCGACAGTTTTTTACTTGGGTACAATTCCGGTTTGTCGAAACCGATACCGTAGTCGAACCCGAGCGTACCGAACATGGGCAGGAATACACGCAAGCCCATTCCTGCAGAACGCCTCAAATCGAAAGGGTTGAAATCCTTAGCTGATCCCCAGGCGTTGCCTCCCTGGGCAAATGCCGTAACGAAAATCGTGCTTTGCGGATTGAGTGAAACAGGGTAGCGCAATTCCACGGTGTATTTGTTAAATACGCCGGCGCCGCCCGGGAAGGGCGACATGATATCGCTTACCTCATAACCGCGCAAGCTGATAATATCGCGGGCATTCAAACCGAAGTTCTGGTTGTTCAACCCATCGCCGCCAAGTTCGAAACGTTCGAAAGGCGTAAGGGCTGTTTTGGTGCTCCAGCGGCCCAGGATACCGATCTTAGCAGAGGTTTTCAGTACCAGTTTGCCCACGATCGGGGTGTACCATTCTGCATCGACGCGCCATTTGAGGTATTCGACAAAACGGTAGATGTCGTTGACAGTTCCGGTTTTATAATAGTCGGCGGAACGGAACCAGGAATAAGGCGGTGTGGCATTCAATTTCACAGAGATAAGCGATCCGCTTTTAGGGAAAATCGGGTCATTGATGCTGTTGCGTGCGAGCGTCAGGCCGAGGCTGTAGTTATGGAAAATACCGTTCGAAACCACGCGGCCGAGGTCGTCGCGGAACGAGAACGAAAGGGCATTGTTCAGTTTCAGGGTTTGAATATCTGCATCGGCGCGGAAAATGAAGTTGTCATCCGGCCATTTCAAACGGGTACCAAAGCCGATGGTTCCCTGCACGATTTCCAGTTTTTGGAAGGTACTGGAGCCGAATACGCCGAAGGCGTAGCGGTTATAAAAACCGGCAACGGTTAAGGAGTTGGGGCGTTTGCCACCCAGCCAGGGCTCTGTGAACGATGCATTGTAGGATTGGAAGCGGTCGCCGGAGGTTTGCCCACGGACGCTGAATCTTTGACCATCGCCCTGAGGCAGGGGGTTCCAGGTTTCTTTGTTGTCGATGTTCCGGACCGAAAAGTTGTTGAATGTAACACCCAACGTTCCGATTACGCCGCCCCGGCTGAACTGGGAGGCGGGCTGGTAACCTGCAGAAAGCTCAAGCTGATCGGATGGTTTTTCTTCCAGGGTATATTCGATATCTACCGTGCCGCGGTCGGGGTTTACCGGGGTGTTGATGCCCATACTTTCGGGGTTGAAATAACCCAGGTTCACGATTTCGCGTTGGGAGCGAATGATGTCGGAACGACTGAATTTGTCGCCTGGGCGGGTAAACAGTTCACGGCGCACTACGTGTTCGTGGGTGCGGTCGTTGCCATTGATCACCACCCGGTCGATGGTAGCTTGCGGCCCTTCATACATCCGCATTTCCAGGTCGATGGAGTCGTTGTCGATCGATGTTTCCACCGGATCTACGTGGAAAAACAGGTAACCATTGTCGAGGTAAAGCGAGGAGATGTCGCGCCCGTCCTGGCTGAATGAAAGGCGGGTACTGAGCAGTTCCTGGTTGTACACATCGCCTTTTTTGATGCCCAGCACCTGATCGAGGTATTTGGTATCGTAGATCGTATTGCCATTCCAGCGGATGTGGCGGAAGTAATAACGGCGGCCCTCATCGATTTTCATTTGAATGTTTAACCGCCCTTTAGCGCCTCGCCAGATCGTATCTTTTACAATCCGCGCATCGCGGAACCCGATGGTGTTGTAGTAAGCCTCGATTTTGGCTTTGTCTTCTTCGTAGAGGTCGCGTACCAGTTTTGATTTTTTAAAAAGGCGCTTTTTTTCGTGCGTTTCCTTCATTTTTTTGCGAAGGGTGCGCGATTTGACGTTTTTATTTCCAGAGAAATGAATGGAGTTGATTTTAACCTTCGGCCCGTGATCGATGATGAATTCCAGGCGTACGGCATTGGTGGCGCGTTCGTCGGCAAAGGATTTGATATCTACTTTGGCGTCGAGGTATCCCTTTTCAATATAATATTCCTCCAGTTTGTTGATCAGCGTTGATTTCACGTTTTCCGTGAGAATAGCGCCTTTTTGCAGGAATTTATTGATTACGCCGTTCAGGTCGTCGTGTTTGCTTTTTTTGACGCCGGTGAACGAGTGGCGGGTGTAGCGTGGCAACTCCTTGACGGCAATTTCGAGGAATATTTTATCGCCTACGGTGCGTTCCTGGTTGATTTGAACGTCAGTAAACAATTTGAGATTCCAGAGTGTTTGCACGGCTTTGGAGAACTGTGCGCCAGGGACTTTGATTTTATTGCCAATCCTGAACCCGGAAATAGCGATCAGCGTATTGGCGTCGGCATATTCAGCACCGGTTACCCGGATACCACCGATTTCATAATCCTTGGGTTGGTCGTAAGCCACGAGCGGCAATAAAGTATCGCGGCCGGTTTGGCCGAAAACGGTGAGCGGCGCTAAGCCGAGCAACCCGAAAAAAAGTGCTTTAATATTCATTATCTCTCAACTTTGTGGTTGATTGGAAGTTTGTGCGTTTGGATCAAAGGTTGTATGAATGCTGCTGTGATGTGTTTTACGATCTTTTTTTGTCCGACATCTTGAGCATTTCCTGCAAATTGGCGCAGGCTGTAAATCGTTCATTTACGGATAAGTAGGTGCGGCGAAGTTTTTCAAGCACCCATTTTTCGGTGTATTCGGCTTTTTTCTGCTCCAGTGCGGCTTTTTGAATTTTACCGTAGTCCTTTTTTAAGTCAGCTTTGTGCGGTTTGGAGCGACTGACAAGCTGGATGAGGCGGTAATAGCTGGCGCCGTCCTGGGCTTTAAATTCGAAAGGTTCTGCCAACTCGCCTTCCTTGATGCCTTCAATGGCAAAATAGACGCTTGTTTCCAGGTCGCCTACTTCAAAAAAGGTGTTGCCGGAGCGTTGATTCAATACCCGGCCGTCGTTGTTATAACTTTGCTGGTTTTTATCTCCGTATCTTTTGACAGCTTCGCTGAAGGTGAGTTTCCCGTCTTTGATCAATTGTTTGACAGTATCGAGTTTTGCTTTGGAGTCTTTCAGGTCGTCGTCAGTAATTTCCGGTTTAATCAGGATGTGGCGGCAGTGTATAAGGTTGCCCCGGCGTTCGATGAGTTGAATGATATGGAATCCGAATTCGGTTTCTGTAACCGGGCTGAGTTGGTTGGGTTCGAGTTTGTAGGCCATGGCTTCAAACTCCGGAACGAAGGTGCCACGTTTGACGAAGCCGAGGTCGCCGCCCTGGGCGCCGCTGCCGGGGTCGTCGCTGTATCGTTTGGCGAGTTCTTCGAATTTTTCGCCTTTTTCAATTTTCATACGGAGTTCTTCCGCGCGGGCCAGCGCTTTGGCACGTTCTGCGGGGTTGACCTTGGGTTTGTACACGATTTCCCGAATTTCTACTTCTGCGTTGAAATAAGGAAGCGAATCTTTTGGAATATTTTTAAAGAACTCTTGCACTTCGGAGGGCGTGATGGTTGCTTTTTCCGTGATTTTACCCTGCATGCGTTCAGCCAGCAATTGGTTGCGCATATCGGTACGGGTTTGTTCTTTGATTTGTTCGATGGATTGGCCGTAGAACTCCTCGATAGCGGCGGGGTCCTGATTGAAATACAGCATGAGGCGGTCGATACGGGCATTGAGTTGGTTTTCAACTTCATCGTCTTTGACTTCAATGGAGTCGAGTTTGGCCTGGTTGACGAGCAGTTTTTGGACGATGAGGTTTTGCAATGCTACGCATTGGAATTCCGGCGGCAGGTTGGCTTGTTGTTGTTTGGCATAGGCGTATTGTTCCTGCACCTCGCTCATGAGGATAATTTCACCGCCGATGGTGGCGACAACCCGATCGATGATCGCTTTGTCGTTTTGTGCTTTGATAAAAAGAGGCGAAAAGATTAAAAGGGCAATGCTTGCGATATTCTTCATAGATCGGGTCATTTCAATATTTGCACGTTCTCACGTTTCAGTTCGCGTTGATAGAGGTCTTCTTTCCACCTATCGAGCAGGTCTTGTTTTCGTTTATGCAGGATGATTCGGGAAGCTTGTTCCCGGACGTAATCAAAAGGTGCGGTAGTTTTTCCTTGGGCGGTTTCTAATACCCGGTAATAGTAGCGGAAATCGCCGTCGCTGAGGTTGCCGTCTTTTCTGGAGGCGACGTTGTCGGATGATAACGTTCCTTTGGGCAAAATCGCGGCGATCTCGTCCAATTTGTACCATTTTTCCGGGTCGAGTAGCGCCAGGGTAGCTTTTTGACGGGCCAGGTTTTTCAGTTTGGTTTCGTCGGCCGGGTTGCGGCTGTTCCAGAGTTTATTAAGTTCATTGACAGGATCAGATGCCGGAATTTTCAGGATGAGGCATTTCAGGATGGTACTTTCCAGTTGGAACTGATCTTTGTTGTTGCCGTAAAAAGTGACTAATTCTTCTTCGGAAACGATGCTGTCGAGCCTTTCTGCGATGATTTGCTCTTCAAAGTTGTAGCGGACGAGGCTGGCACGGTAGTTTCTGACGAGTTCGTCAATATCCAGGTCTTTGGGGATATTGCGTTCAGCCTCGTACATCAGCAGTTGCTCGTGCGTCCAGCGTTGGATATAGGCAGCTACGACAAGGGTGCTGTCTTCCGGTGAAATACCTTCCGGCACCACCCCTTCGAGGGCGGAGAGGAACAGGGTTTTGTTATAAACCTTTGCCAGCGGTTTGTCGTTTGCTTTTGATCCGGTATCGCCGCCGCATTGCCAGATGGCCAGGGCAGCCAGGCAGATCAGCGCGTACAGAAATTTTTTCATGGTAACAGGATTGGCCAAAGCGGCTGCAAAGGTAATCCGAGATTTGGGTGTTTTTGCGATTTTCGAGGATTGATTTAGCTGAGTTAACCAATACACCGTGAATTAATGCACGCCAAGTCGCCAAGCGTTTCCTGCCCGGCCCCTCAATGCACTTCAATCGTTTGCACCTCCCGGATACCTTCGGTATGCAATTCGATGTGTTTGCTTTTGGCTTTTGCCCTGAAACTTTGGATAATCTCCAGAATATCGTGGTCGATATACACACTATCTGCTCCTTTAATTTCAACTACGGAATAGTCAGGCAATTGGTCGAGTAATTCTGACAAGCGCCTTTTGTTCAGAAAACTGACATTCATGGCGAGTTTGATGGTGATGTGTTTGATGTGACCTTCCATTTTTTCTTCCACCACAAAGCCGGCGCGGTAGGTGTGTTTGATCAGAAAATAAATGGAATAGCCGATGCCAATCAATACGCCAATCAATAAATCAGTAAACAGAATGGCCCCGATGGTTACGATGAAGGGCATAAATTGCTCATTGCCCTGCCGGTAAACGGATACCAACATCCTTGGTTTAGCCAGGTTGTAACCGGTTCGGATCAGCAATACCGCCAGCACGCAGTAGGGGATATGGTTGAGCAGGGGAATGGCAAATACCACTGCGGCAGCAAGCCAGATACCATGCGCAAAAGCGGAAAGGCTGGTTTTGCCACCTGCTTCTGCGTTGGCGCTGCTGCGCACGATAACGGCCGTTACGGGCAGCCCGCCAACCATACCGCTGCTGAAATTAGCAATGCCCTGGGCAACCAATTCCCGGTTTTTGGGCGTGATGCGGTTGTAAGGATCGAGCTTGTCGATGGCTTCTACACTCAACAAGGTTTCAAGGGTGGCAACCAACGCTATCACCAGGGCTGTTTTCCAAACGAGGCGGTTCCCCAACAACGCATGCCAATCCGGGAACTGTATCTGGGCAAACACATCGTGAGGAATATTGACCAACTGGCTTTGGTCAAGTTGATACGCAGGAAAATAGATCGAAACCAGCCAGGCTGCTACACTGCCCGCTAAAACAGTGGCAAAAGAAGCCGGTACCAGAGGCAATATACCCGACATGTATTTTTTCCAGGCAAGCAGCACGCCCAAACTCATTAATCCAATGCCTATTGATAAAGGGTTGATTTGGTCAATCAAGCTTTCCATATTCTGAAAAGCATGGTCAAACGTAATGATGTTGAACAGTTCATTCCGCCAAAAATCAGGTTTGTTGTAGCCAAGCAGCAAGGGTACCTGTTTGGAAATTAAGATCACACCAATGGCCGCCAACATGCCCTTGATGACGGAGGAGGGGATAAAATGGGTGAACCCGCCAAGCTTGAAAACACCTAACAAAATTTGCAACAACCCCGAAATGGCTACCGCCAGAAAAAAAACTTCCAAAGATCCTAATTCTGCAATCGCACCTGCGCAAATGGCGGTCAATCCGGCTGCGGGCCCGCTGACGCTTAATTCCGAGCGGCTAAAAAGCGGAATAATCACACCGCCTATGACCCCTGCCGCCAAACCGCTGTACACCGGTGTGCCGGAGGCCAATGCTACGCCCAGGCACAAGGGCAGCGCCACAAAAAACACCGTAATACTTGCCCTGAAATCGTGCTTCTGAAACGACAGCAAGTAATATTTTAGCCTTCTTTTGCCTGAATACATAACCGTAAAATTGAACCGCAAAGTTACATGTTCAACTAAGCTATTTGCCGCATCACAGTTTTTTTAGAGCCGTATCAAAAAACGAAGGCCCGCCTTACGGCGAGCCCCCTTCAATTGTTCACTGCTAAATAGTTTACTGTTTGGTGAACGACCCTTCCAAATTTCCGCTGCCGGATTGTATGGAAAGCCGGAACACACCTGCTGACAGGTTGTTGACATCCAACTGGAACGCAGCGCCATTGGCTACCACCAGGGATTGTAACAAGCGCCCATCGGCATGGTAAATTTTTACGGTTGCCTGACCCATATCGGCGCCGTTTCCAAGCATGGCAGTTACATTTACCCAACTGCTCGCCGGATTCGGAGAAATGGTCAGTGAAGAACCATTGCCGGGTTCATTGGCCGGTGTTTGGCATTCAACCACCCCTATTTCAACCGCATCATGGCAATCCGGATGCAAGTGATCCTGAATGGCGAACTCATAAGCCGTTGTGCCGTCGCCAGTGAATGGGCCGAGGATAATTGGTTGCGTTGTATTGTACGGGAAGTTACCGTAGTTCTGTCCGTTGCCAACGATGTCGAAGCCGCCAGAGCCGCCGTTTTGATGCTCAAAGTTGATGGCGACGAAGAATTGTCCGCACAAACAAGCCGTACGAACAGCTACCATATCATAAATGTGACAAGGGTCGTTGCCCAGGCAATCGGGAACTTCAAACTCAAGCGTTTTGCAGCAACCTACAGCACCACTGTTCGTGAAACATACCTTCACCACATCATGCGTGCCGCCGTTCCATGGGAAATTGGGGAAC
>JAEUUR010000231.1 GCA_016787465.1 Saprospiraceae bacterium
GGCGACCTGGGTGTGGAAATGCCGATTGAACGGCTTCCGATCACCCAAAAGGAAATCGTACAAATGTGCCTTCAGTATGCCCGGCCGGTAATCGTTGCTACGCAATTGATGGACAGCATGATTACCAATCCCTCGCCTACCCGCGCGGAAGCGACCGACGTTGCCAACGCCGTTCTCGACGGCGCCGATGCCGTGATGCTCAGCGGGGAAACCTCCGTTGGCGCACATCCGGCACTGGTGGTGAAACACATGACCAACATCATTGCTGAAGCTGAAAAATACTATTGGCCTCAAATTGAAGGGAAACGCCCGCATGCGGTGGTCAAATCTTCGATGTTTTATTCCGATGTGATTTGTTTTAATGCTTGCCGTACAGCGGAAGAAATTCAAGCTAAAGGTATCATCGGTATTACCCGTTCAGGTTACAGCGCATTTAAAATCAGCAGCTTCCGTCCGAAGGCTGCTATTTTTATTTTTAGCGACCACCTGGGTATGCTGAACACCATGAACCTGATCTGGGGCGTACAATGTTTTTATTACGACCGGTTTACATCTACTGACGAAACTGTACAGGATTGTACCGACATTCTCAAAGAAAGTGGATATGTTGCCACGGGGGAAGTCATCATTAATACAGGGGCCATGCCGCTGCAAAAACGGCAAAGCACCAATATGTTGAAGGTGACAGAGGTGGATTGATGCTGGATGCTGGATGCTTGATGTTGGATTATTGGTCATGGATGCGAGCCAGAAACTCCCACAGGCACACTCACACCCACTCTGGATTCTGGATTTAACGGGTTATCAATAATTTGCTCCACTTTTGTTTGTTGCTTCCAGACTTTTGCAACCTGGCTAAATACATCCCCGGCTGCAAATAATTGATTTCTATGGTTTCTTCTGGCTGTGTGGTTTGTTGTAAAACAATTTGTCCTTGCATGTTGTACAAGGTGAGCACACCTTCGTCGCCTTCCAATTGAAAGTAACTGATTGCAGGGATAGGAGAAAGAACAAAATTATCGGCTTGATCTAGATCTGCTGTGCCCGTGGTTTCGGATGCGAGTTTGACGACCCAAAAATCGGCGCCGCCATGAAAAGGCAAGCCGGTTAAATCGCCATCATTAGACCGTGTAAAACCGCCGAAAGCAATTCCTCCATCGTTGGTTTGAATGACTGAATAACAATTATCTTGTAGAGTGCCTCCAAAATTGACATCCCAAATTTTGTCACCTGATGGACTTAGCTTTACCAGCCAAACATTTTGATCCGAAATTGGGTCGCTAACGTCTCCGTTATCAGATCTGGCGTAGCCCGCAACAATGAATGCTCCATCCTGCATTTGGACGACACTTTCACCCCAATCCTGTTCAGAGCCACCCAAAGGGCGTTGCCATTCTAATTCACCAGACGAACTAATTTTTATTACCCAATAGTTCTCGAAACCAAGATCTTTATGTCCAAACACTTGACCTGAATTATTTGAGCCGGAGTGACCAATGACTATATATCCTCCATCGGAAGACTCAATAATTTCTTTAGGTGTATCCCCTCCTTCACCACCATAGGTTTGTTGCCATTCTAATTCACCGTTTGCATGTAATTTCACAACCCAATAATCGCAACTCCCAAAATTTGAAGAGACATCTCCATCAGTAGAGTAAGTTTCGCCAACAGCAATATATCCACCCTCGGTGCAGGAAATCACACATCTAGCGAGTTCCTGATGGCTACCTCCCAAGGAACGATCCCATTGTTTCGTGCCAGTGGAATCTAACTTTACCAACCAAAAATCAATGTCTCCGTTATTCCAACTGACATCTCCATCGTTGGATGTAGAATAACCAGAAATTACAAATCCATTGTCTGGTGTCAGAGCAACACGAGTGAAATAATCTTTAAGACTGCCTCCTATTGCTTTCTGCCAAAGCAAGCTACCTTGTTCGTTAAGGCGAATCACCCAACCATCCGTTTCCCCATGTTGACCGGTGACATCAAAATCGTTGGATGCTGTCCATCCAACGACAGCGAATCCGCCATCAGGTAATTGTTGAATATCTTCCAATATATCGTTTTGGCTTCCCCCAAAGAGTTTTTTCCATTGAATGCTCCCCATCGCATTTAACTTAAGTATCCAAAAATCGCCACCACCATGATTTCCGAATACATCGCCATTGGTAGAAGCTGAAGTACCAGCCAATACGTATCCCCCATCAGAAGTTTGGCGAACCATTTGTCCCTCATCGTAATTACTGCCGCCGAATGTTTTTTGCCATTGGATGGTGGGTTGGGCGAATGATGATGAAAGTACACCGATGATCAACAAAGCAATACCCAGGTGTCGGAGATTGTTCATACGGAAACGAAGGTATGTTTTGATGTTGAGATTTCGAGGCGTCTTTTTGGTTGAACCATTTATTTGCCGATCAACAACTTCGTCGACCAAAATCGACCTCCCTCCTCCCAAAATCTGGCAAAATAAAGTCCCGGTTGCAACTGGTCGGTATCGATGATTTGCTCCGGCGAGATGGACTGCTCAAGGGCGACCCGCCCTTGAGCGTTGCAAAGCGTAAACGTGCCTGTACCTGCGTGCGCGGGTACGCGAACCTGCACATATTCGCAGGCGGGGTTTGGGAACAACTCCAGTCCGGCGTTTTCCTCCGCTTCCTGGACGCCCGTGGTTTCGGGTGCGAGCTTGACAATCCAAAAATCGGTGAGGCCGTGATGATTCAAGCCTGCCAGGTCGCCATCGGTTGACCAGGTGAAGCCGGCAAAGGCCAGGCCGCCATCGGGAGTATTAATTAAGGAGTAACAGTAGTCGGCGTCAGAACCCCCAAATGTCATGTCCCAGATTAACTCACCGAATTCATCTAGCTTAATTAACCAAACCTTTTTTCCTGGTATAGGCTGACTAACATCTCCATTGTTGGAGTCGGTAATTCCAGAAATAATCATTGTTCCATTCTCCCGAAGTATTATTGCCTCTCCCCAGTCAGTTGCTGTACCTCCTAGTGGTCGTTGCCATTGTAGGTCTCCTGTCGCACCAATTTTAATAACCCAATAGTCACCAATACCAAGTTCTGAATGGCCGGATACCTGACCGGACATATACGAACCGGTTTGACCTATTACCAGATAGCCTCCATCGGGTGTTTGTTTTAAATCTTTGACACTTTCACCCCCTTCCCCCCCGAAGGTTTGTTGCCACTCCATTTCTCCGGACTCTGTCAATTTAACCACCCAAAAGTCGTTGCTTCCAAAATGGGAAGTAATATCCCCGTCAGTTGAAAAAGTTTCTCCGGCAGCTATATATCCACCATCATTGCAGACTATAACGGATCGAGCCAACTCCTGATGAGTCCCTCCAAGGGATCGACCCCATTGTACCCCACCAGAAGAATCCACCTTTACTACCCAAAAATCGATATCTCCGTTATTCCAAGAGACATCCCCATCGTTGGAATTGGAATATCCCGAAATAATAAAACCATTATCAGGGGTTGGTGCAACGCTGGTGAAATAATCTTTCAGGCTGCCGCCAATTGTTTTTTGCCAAAGCAAGTTACCTTGTTCATTTAATCGGATGATCCAACCGTCGGTTTCACCGTGTTGACCAGCCACATCAAAATCGTTGGAGGCGGTCCAGCCGACTGCAACACATCCGCCATCAGGAAGCGGCTGGATATCTCCTAAAATATCGTTCTGGCTGCCTCCAAACAATTTTTTCCATTTCACCATGCCGGATTCGCTGAGTTTGAGAATCCAAAAATCGCTACCGCCATGATTTCCGAACACATCGCCATTGGTGGATGCTGTGGCACCTCCAAGGAAATATCCCTCGTTGAATGCATTCCTTACTACTCGCCCTTGGTCGTAATTGCTGCCACCGAAAACTTTTTGCCATTGGATGGTGGGTTGGGCGAATGATGAATTCGATGTGGAAGCTAAAAAATAGGCAATCATCAAATACAAAATTGATTCCATCCTTTTCTTCTGAATCATTTGCTTCATATTTTAATGACTTTTATCGATTCCAAGTGATTATTTTGTTTGAATCTAATAATATAACATCCTTTTGCCCAACTTTGATTTGATACAATCCCATGAAAAAGAATTGGACGAACCAGCGCTAGTTGAGTTTTACACGCATCTTCGGAATATTTGTATTCTGACATTGAATGCTCATCCTGACGACGATGAGATGTATAACCTTTTGTTCAAATTGTATAAAGACAACCTGAACCGTGGTTACTTTCACTATGAAGGAAAATTACACCCAAGTCGGTATTTGGCTATTTCGGAATATGCAGCGAGGATGAACAAATATGACTGGGCCTTTGAATTTATCGAAAAATACAAGGATCAAATCATAGGCGAAACTGAAACGCAAGATGTTTACAGGCTGAATTTAGCCATGTATTATTTTGGCATTGGAAAATTTCAAGATTGCCTGGACAATATTCCAGGAAGTTTAAGCTATGTGGATTACCAGATAACGGCAAAACGACTGGAAATCAAAGCACTGTTTGAGCTGAAAAGTAGCTTGCTTGATTATAAACTTGATGCATTTAAAATGTACCTCAGCCGAACTTCACCAAAATTGCTTTCTCCTCCACGGCGACAAATGAACCTCGACTTTGCCAATTTCATGCAACAAATCA
>JAEUUR010000240.1 GCA_016787465.1 Saprospiraceae bacterium
CACCCACTTTTTAGTCAAGATGGATGATCGGATTAGCGGGCTCCACCGAAGTTTAAATCGATTTTTACTGGACGACATGATTTTATTTTTCAATTACCGGCGGTGGATGAGAGGGAAATTTCCTTCGAACGACAAAATTGCAACTTCATATTCCATATTGCGAAATAGTTTTCATGAAAAATCTTATTTTGTATTGCTGGTGAATGATTATGGGTAATTTTAAATTTGAAATTGAAATGCGTCAACTGATTTGAAATTTAATTCTGAAATTGCTTTGTTTTTTAATCGTTAACAGAATAAAAATCTATAACATCCGTTATTGTGTAAGATTTTCTTTAATTTTGCACCCGCAAACCAAATTGCCACGCGCTTTAATTTTCACATCTATTAAACTGAAAACGAAATTTTATGGCAACGAAAAAAGTATCCGCCAAAACTGTCGTCGCCGAAAAAGCTGAAAAAACGACCAAAGCAGCTCCTGTAGCTAAAAAAGTCGCAGCTGAAAAAACGACGAAAACGGCTCCTGTAGCTGCTGATAAAACCACCAAAAAAACAACAGCGCCTGTTGCTGAAAAGGCAGCTCCAAAAGTAGCGCCAGTTGCAAAAGTAACCTTCGTTCTTCCGAAAGAAGCAGTAGAAAATGCTGAAACCGTAGCGGTACTCGGCGATTTCAACAACTGGCAGGACGGCGTTTTGTTGAAAAAGCAAAAAGATGGTTCTTTCAAAGCAACGGTTGAACTTGAAAAAGGCCGCAGCTACGAATACCGTTTCCTGATCGACGGCGCAAAATGGGAAAACGCATGGAACGCAGAAGCCTACAAACCAACTCCGTTTGGCGTGTATAACTGCGTGGTTACGGCGTAACCGTTAGACGCATTTCAACGAGAAAGGCATTCCTTGTCCCGAACTTTGGTTTATCGCCGAAGTTCGGGATTTTTTATTTCCAGACATCCTGAGCTTTTGTCAAGGTTGTTATTTTACAAAGAGTTCCTCCTTGTAAAAACTAATGCTCGAATAGCATATTTTCTACATTCCTTAAATTTTGAGATGACAAAAGTTATTTTTTAATCCCTTTCAACGTCTGAAACAACAACCCATTTCTGAATAAGGCAACGGTAAAAACGCCGGGAGCGGTTGTTTCAAGCCCAATCCGGTTCAATACCAACGGATCGATGTTTTGAGCAGTTATGAACCTTCCGCTTGAATCGTACACCCGAACGCTGTAACTGCCATCCGGAATGATTTCACCCATCTTACTTGCCAGATATACGTATTCAGAAGCCGGATTGGGAAAAATTCCAAAGGTTTTTATGGCTTGCACCGGTGGCGATTCTATAACCGGAACCAACGTTTGCCATTCGCCGCAGCCAGGTGTGAAACAGCCATCTTTATCGGTCTTGATGACCCATATATCCTGGTATGTGGGGTTTTCAGGAGTGGGGATCGTGTCCCAAATTTCTCCGACAAATACCAGGTCTCCATTGGGCAATTCCGTGCCGCCGTAAAGTTGCTGGGTGTATACGCCGGTTGTTTTGTTGAGGATTTTTCTTTCCCATAACCGTTCTCCATCCGGGTTCATACACATGATATAGGCGCTTAAATTTGGGTCGTCGATGGTGTCAAAATGATAATCTGCCATTTCGCCACATGCGATGATGTTCCCATCCTGGTTGATAAAAGTATGGTATATGAAACGCTCTTCATAAATGGTGGCTTTTTCCCAAAGGTGGTTTCCGTTGGCATCCAGTTTGAACCAAATCTCTACATTGGCTGCCAACAAGCCAAATGTGTCGGAACCAAAGGCGCCAACGAAGGAACCGTCAGGCAGTGCGTTGATTTTGATTACCTGACCTGAGTTTTCGGCTTCATAAGGATATTGCGTATGCCATTGTAATTGCCCGTTTTTATCGTATTTCTCCACGTTGAATTTCAATATTTGCCCGCCTCCCGGCCAATGGGTGTAGCCCAATACCAGGCCGGTGTCGAGACTGACAATTGATTTTGTACTGTTGAGCGTGCCGGTTTCAGGTGTATGAATTTCCCATAATAGATTCCAATTTTGGCTATAACACCTAGTGTATTCAATGATCCTGTTTGTAACCGGATGCCGAATATCGAACTGGGTCAACACCTTTCCATCTGGTCGAAGCAGCAAGTCGCGAGAGGCATATGGAACTTGTTGTTCAAAGTCAAATCTGGTGATGTAATTTCCTTGGAGATCAAAGGAAAGCACCGAAAAATCTTTATCTGAAAGCGGGCCCCATATGTAATCCATGTTGAGCAAAATCGTATCCTCCCGAATTACGAGTGCACGTAGCCCATTCCACTCCAAGGTGTCATATAGGATTGTTTTCCATTTAAAATTGCCATCAAAATCTAACTTTAACAATCCTCGACATTCAATGGAATTAAGATCGCACAGTCCAATAACTTGCAATATCACACCTTCCTCTACCGGCACGGCATGGGTGGCATAATCATTACCTATATCAAAATCATAATGTTTACTCCAGGTTTGGGATAATAAGTTGTTCGTGACGAGAAAAAGCAAAATGCTTAACCAGTTTTTCATTGTTCCAAAATTTTTGAAACTTGATGAACTCCGCATAACAAAAGAGTCAGGTATAAAGCAGTAATATCGCGTTCTTTTGTAAATATTTAAACTAATACGGTCATTTTCTGTTGTTTTTACGTAGCATTTGTACCTTTGATGGTCTTTGGGTATTTTACCTGAAAAATAAGTTTCGCTTCAAATATTAAGATGACAGATAAGCAACACCTGGTTAACCGAGTAGAGGATGCCCTGAGCGCCATTCGGCCTCACCTTCAAGTAGACGGCGGCGATGTGGAATTGGTGGAAATCACCGACGATATGCACGTGAAAATCAAATGGATCGGCATGTGCGAATCATGCAATATGTCGGCCTTTACCCTGCGTGCCGGTATTCAGGAAGCGATCCGCTCCAATGCGCCCGAAGTAGTAAGCGTGGAAGCGGTAAACGGCGTGTAGGCGCCGCTATCGCGTTGTTTGAGAACTGACTATCTGGATATTGGGTTCCTTTTTTAATGTAAATGGGAAAAGGGAAAATGTAAATGGGAAAAGGGAAAATGTAAATGTAAATGGGAAATGGGAATCTCTCCGTGCAATCAGGCGAATCAAACGAATCCGCGTTACCATTTGTATCTGGCCTGTAATTTCCAGTAACGTTCCTTTCCAACCATACCGGTAGAAGTAGCCGCGCGTAATGTGTGGGTTTCCTCCACACGGGCTTC
>JAEUUR010000255.1 GCA_016787465.1 Saprospiraceae bacterium
ACCGGGTACGTGAGTATTGCAGGTCAAGTGCAATACGTTCTTCCGCACTCATGTTCGGTGAATCGTGCTTCGTAATTTGCCACAGGCCCGTAATGCCGGAAGGAGCTAAAAAGCGGGCAATCCACTCGTCGCGCGTCAGCAGCTCTGCTTCATAAAGCGGCAATGGGCGATTACCTACGAGCGACATATCTCCACGCAGCACATTGAGCAGTTGCGGCAATTCGTCGATGCTGTATTTTCGGATAAACCGCCCAACACGTGTTATGCGCGGGTCGCCGGGTATTTTTACAAAAACCGGTGATTGCCCGTTGGTGCTGTTGTATTGATTCAAGTGTTTGAGCTGCTGCAAACGGCTATCCGATTCATGATACATTGATCTGAACTTGAAAAAATCGAATACCTGATAACCGGAGCCGATTCTTTTGGACTTATAAATTACAGGGCCCCTCGATTCCAACCAGATTGCCAACATGACCGGCAACCAAATCCAACACGACAAAAGAATACCGAGAGAAGCGCCTATGACATCAAAAATACGCTTTTTAACCGGAATGTCGATGCTGAAATTTTCTCTGGCAATGCGGTATGTTTGGTCTAGAACCTTGGGTTTGAATTGATGGAGAAATTCAATACGCGTTTGCAGTTTTATCCAGTCGACGGGAATGCTGTAACAATCATCGATGCGATAAAGGGAGAGTTGATCCTGAGAAATGGAAGATCCGTTTTCGGAAATGGCAATCAGCGGAACATATCGGAGTACCGGATGGATGATGATCTGCCTGGCAAACAGAAAATCATTGTTTCTTAACCAGTCGGTGTAACAAATGACGGCATAAGGCAGTTTTGAAACATCAAGGTCGGCAACACGTTCTTCAAGCCAACAAAAGGCCTTAAACGCGTTATCTTCAACCACGGGTTGAATGGAATGGTCGTCGAACGGAAAGTTGAGAATATGGTTTCCATGAATGGGTTGGAACCCTACAAACAAAATTTCCCTGAAGGCGACGGAGTAATCGGATGGGATAAGGTCGCGATGCATAGCGGCATGAACAGATATTAAAATGGAGGATTAAAAAAAAGAAAACCAAAAGCAGTTAGGTAAACAACTGATGCAACTTGTCGCGTAAAACCAAGGGACTGAATGGTTTAATAAAAAATGCGCAAGCGCCCAAATTGGTAAAATGATTGGACATTTGGTTGCTGTTTTCGGCATCGCCGAGCACAACCACCGGAATATCGGACCACATTCCCGTACAGCGCAGCTGACGAATGAGGTGATCCCCATCCATTTCAGGCATGTGATTGTCGGTTACGATAACATCTGGGGAAAGCCCGTTACTTAGCCAGGTCATGGCTTCAAGGCCGTTTTTAGCGCCTATGACTTCGAATTCGTCGGACAGGAAATTGCCGATTAACCGACGAGCATTGTCATGGTCTTCTACTAAGAGTACCTTTCTGAGCATGGTGATAGTGAGAGATATGTTCGAGATTAGGCTTTTATAGTCAACGCAGAGTGGTTTTGAATACGAACTGTCATACAGAGCGCTGTAAACCAATGCTTGAGCCGCAGGCTTTTTTCAAAACCAAACAGCGCGAAGTATACAAGCCGGTGTTTGTTACTTTGTCCACGAAGAATGCTTCAGAAAAGGATTAAAACACCAGTCCCGTTGCCGGGAAAGGATTATATTAAATCAGGTGAGGATTAAAATTCTTACAAAATGTGCATCAACTATTAAGCCAAAAGCGGAAGGGAGGCATGGACTAAATGGAAGGGGGAGGGATGAAGTTTGATGCGGCATGCAAAGTTAGCAAACGATTGGTATGGATGTATTCCTTTTTAAAAAACTGTCGTACACCCGATGAATAATTAATGACATATTTTTTTATATTTGGTTTATAAAATTAATTTTCAATACTTTACAAAATAAGAAATTAAATACATTAATAATCAATTTATTCAAAATCGGTCAATTAACCTGTTTTTACTATCTTGATTTATAGTTTTAGCGGTGGTTTTTTGCTGCCGGTTGGAAGAACTTCGGATAAAATTGACCAATCAAAATTTAACATCTGTAGATAGGTAAATTCCATTTCAATCCTGACATACCTTTGCGTCGAATGGATATTTCTGGACTCAAGATCGTTTTTTGGTCGGGCCTGTTGCTGGTCTTTTACGCCTATTTGGGTTACGGCATGTTGTTATGGTGCTGGCTGAAACTGAGTCGACGCCGGCGTCCGAAACCGGAGCAGACAGGTGAAACATGGCCGGAGGTTTCATTTGTTGTTTGTGCATACAATGAAGAAGATGTGATCCGGGAAAAGATAAAAAATTCACTTTCAGTTGATTACCCGCCGGAAAAGATTACATTTTATTTTGTTACCGACGGCTCCACGGATGCTACGGCCGATATCGTGCGCCGGTATCCTTTTCCTGCCGGGTGCCGGTGGAAACACTTGCATGCCACAGTTCGAAGCGGAAAAATTGCGGCGTTTCAAAGGGCGATGCAGGAGATTAATTCGCCGGTAATAATTAGCACCGACGCCAATACCACTGTCAATCCAGAAGCCGTAAAACGGCTCGCTGCACATTTTTCGGATTCGAAAATTGGTGCGGTAGCAGGAGAAAAGCGGGTAGCCATGCCTGTGCAAAGTGCTGCCAGCAGTGCAGGAGAAGGCATTTATTGGCGCTATGAAAGCATGCTTAAAAAGATGGATGCTGAATTTGGCTCCGTGCTTGGCGCTGCGGGGGAGCTCTTCGCATTTCGCCTGGAAGCATACGAGCATGTGCCTTCTGATACGCTGGTGGAAGATTTTTACCTGACCATGCGTATGGCTCAAAAAGGATGGCGTGTGCAATACGAGCCCGAAGCCTTTGCGGTGGAGTCGGCTTCTGCCTCTGTTTCGGAGGAAATCAAACGAAAGGTGCGTATCGCTGCGGGCGGACTGCAGGCGGTTGTCCGGTTGGCGGCCCTGCTGAATGTGTTCAGGTATGGCAAACTCTCTTTTCAATACATATCGCACCGGGTATTACGCTGGACGCTTGCGCCACTGTTGTTGCCTGTTATTTTGGTTACCAATGTTGGCCTGGCCTGCAATGCAGAACCCTGGTACAAGTGGCTGCTTGCGATACAGGTGATATTTTACCTTTTTGCGTTGTTGGGCTGGTTCCTTGAATCCCGAAGCGTCAAAGTCAAAGCATTTTTTATCCCCTATTATTTCTGCATGATGAACTGGGCGATGTATGCGGGTTTTGTCCGGTTGGTGCGGGGAAAACAAACCGTGCTTTGGGAAAAGGCAACCAGGCTTTAAGGTATTCATCCACAGGCAATAAAAAATCCCGAATTTTCTGTCAAAGAGAAAATTCGGGACGAAGCCGAGTACGAATCGTAATGAATCGGCTTATTTGCCGCGCAGTGCGCGTGGGATCTCGATAGAAGCGATTGGAACGGCGCCCGTGTTCATGATTTCAACACCATCTTGCAACTTGATGTCGCGTACACGAATGGTAGAGCCAAGTTCCATGCTGGTAATATCGGCAGTTACTTCATCAACCACATTTTCAGGGGTTGTCAGGATCGTTACCGAACGCATACGAGGAATGAACTTACCACCTTCTTTCACACCTTTAGCCGTGCCGGTGTAACGTACAGGAACAGTTGCCTTGAACTTAACGCCTGGCACAAGCGCCAGAAAGTCGAGGTGCAATACCTGCTCCGTTACCGGATGGAATTGGATGTCTTTAAGAATGGCTTTATATACCTCTCCGTTCAGCGTGATTTCCGCCAATTTGAATTTTGAGGTGTATACCAAATGACGTACGTCGGGAGCGTTCACATTGAACTGCATGGCTTCGCCACCGCCGCTTTTATAAATCACCGCAGGGATTTGTCCGTTGCGACGGATTTTTTTCGTCTCTACTTTACCAGAATTTTCTTTCCGGTGGCCTTGAATTGCAACAATTTCCATTGTATTGAGCGCTAAAATGATACCTATTTCAAAAAATGCCCGCAAAGGTAGCCATTCTTTGCCGACATTTCCAAAAAAGATTGAAAAAAACAAATGAATTTCTGAAAAAGAGTACGGGTGTCTGTTCAGGCCATATTTCTCCTTCCTTTAGCCCAGTAGTAAAGCGGTATACCAACTCCAACAATCACCAGGCCTGGTACGGTAAACTGCGGTTTGGTGAACAACAGGTTTAGGGTGAATAATACGGCAAGCAAAATATAAAGCGCCGGCAAATATGGGTATCCGAAGGCTTTGTATGGGCGTTCGAGTTCGGGTCGTTTTTTTCGCAGAATAAAAATACCGGCTACAGTGAGGATATAAAACAGCATGACCGCAAACATGACATAATCCAGCAGGTCGCCGTATTTTCCCGAAAGGCATAACACTGCACACCAGATGAATTGAACCCAAAGCGCAAATGCCGGCACCCCTTGCGGGTTTAGGTTTTTCATTTTGTCAAAAAACAAACCGTCGTTGGCCATGGAATGGTACACGCGCGCGCCGGCGAGCACCAGGCCGTTGTTGCACCCAAACGTGGAAATCATGATCATGACTGCCATCAACACGGCGCCGCCTGCACCAAGCATAGCCGTGAGTGCAGCTGTACCGACACGATCCTGTGTGGCTTGTTGAATGCCCTTGCTCAGCACATCCGCGCCGGCCGGATCGCCCCAAAACGGCAACACACAGAGATAGGCGATGTTTGCCAGCAGGTAAAGTACCGTAACGCCAAGTACGCCAAAAGCCAACGCCAGGGGCACGTTGCGTTTAGGATTTTCAATTTCTCCGGCAATAAACGTGACATTGTTCCAGGCATCACTGGAAAACAGTGACCCCACCATTGCGACCCCGATCGCTGATGAAATAGCCAAAAATCCGAGCGATTCGGTGGAGCGCATATTTTCGAAAAAATGGCCGAAGTTCATTGAAACCACTTCCGGATTTTTGAAAATGAAAATGCCCAATACAATCAATAGTCCCAGTGACAATGCTTTTGCAGCCGTAAGGATATTTTGAATAATCGCGCCGGTTTGTAACCCCCGGGTGTTTAACCAGGTGAGTATCAACAGCGATACGATGGCCAGCAGTTGGGCCGCCGATATTTTTACAAAACCGAGGTCGGCCAACACATTGTCGGGGCCGAGCGCAGGCACCAATACACCTGTAAACTTGGCAAACGCCACAGCCACCGCGGCAATGGTACCGCATTGAATCACTGCAAACATGGCCCAGCCGTACAAAAAAGCGATCATTTCACCGTACGACTCTTTCAGGTACTGGTATTGCCCGCCTGATTTTGGAAACATACCGGCAAGTTCTCCATAAGAAAGCGCTGCGATCAAGGTCATGACGCCGGTAATCACCCAAGCCAAAAGCAGCAAAAAAGGACTACCTAACACCCGCCCCATATCGGCGCTGACGATGAAGATACCCGACCCGATCATGCTGCCGGATACAATGAAGGTTGCGGTAAGCAGGTTTAGCCTTTTGGGATTTGCAGAGGATTG
>JAEUUR010000269.1 GCA_016787465.1 Saprospiraceae bacterium
GTCACCTGCGTCATTGAATTTAAAATAATTGCCGGGATTAACGGGATCTGTATCCGACCAGTTGGCCGATTCTACCTCAATGTACTGGTTGAAACCTTTGATATTATAGCTGCTTGAAACCTGAGGCCCGTAGATTTGGTAAGCGGTGATATCGTCCGGGTTGATTTGTTGTTTAATACCCAGCCACATCGCCAGCTTTCCGGTAGAGCCATAAAATCCGAGGGTATCGGTTGGCACTTTTAAACTATCAATGTGAGCGGGCAGGTATGGCGTGAGCATGTCGAGTTTGTTACGTTGATCGAGGAAGGTCAAAGCCCCAACAAATTCATCAACATCTTCTTTGGGCATTTCCACGTTGGAAACTTTCATTTTACCGTTCTCCAGCCTGTCGTTGCGTTCCAGAATATGTTTAAGCCGTCCGAATTGACTGCGGGTGGAAACAGCAGTGGCATTGAAGGGGCCAAATGCCCAAACCAGGGCGAACAAGCCCAACGTAATCGGAAGAAACTTGATGTTTTCTTTTTTGGAGAAAAGGAAGAACAAACAATTCAACAACAGCCATACGCCCAGGTGGGCAATCAAATAACGCTCTTCTGTGATGCCGTAATCACTGATACGTTTGCCGATTGCAACAAACAGCAGCGCGGTCATGGGCAATACCACCCACCAAAACCATTTTCGGTAGGCTTTTACCAGGGGGCTGTCGTCTTGTTCCGGCAAATAAAAATTCAGCAGATAGGTGAATATTCCAGCCACTGAAAACCCTGAAACCAACATACTTACCCAACCCCTGGGCAGGTTCCAGCTAAGCAGGATCTTAAACGAATAAACGTAAAGGATGACGAAGTAGATGATAACAATCGGGATCAGAATAAACTTACACAGGTTTTTGAACACAAAATGGTAAGCGAATTCCTGAGGCTCAAATTCAAAATCTTTTGGGAAGCTAAACAGAAAGAAAACGGTGTTGAAGATGCCTGCAAGGATAATGAACAACCGCATGTAAACCCGCTCGCGGATTTCCAGTTCGAATAGTTCATTCACAGCAAGAATGGCCAGGCTGAGCCCAAAAAATATGATCAAGGTAAAACAAACGGCAAGAATGAGGTTGCCGAAAAGGGTTTTGTTGTATTCCCAAAAATCGCGCACGGATTTGTTGTTCAGAAACGGCGCAACAGCAACAAACAAGTGCGAAACCAAAAAGAGCGACATAAACCCTCCTACCATTTCAAATTCCCTGGTATGATCTTCCAGATCGAGCGTAAACCAGTACAGCCCCAAGCCAAGCAACGCAACCCCGGAAGCAATGGCATGTTTGTTCAGATCCCAGGCCCTCGATTGTGCAAAGGCGCTCAACCCGATAAAAACCGGGATACCCAGCATACTTACCATCCAGAATTTGACAATATGGTCGGCATCGCGTGAATCTTCAGTCAGAATGATCAGGGTAATCACTGCTGAAACCGCAGCAACCATTGCCAACGGAAATCGACGCAGTACTACGACAAACGCGTCGAACATGATGCCAGGAGAAGGAATTTTAATCATTTCGTATATAGGGCTTTTTTTTAATGATGAATGATGAATGATGAATGATGAATATTTAAAAATCATAACTAATTTTTAAACAAGTGCTTAACAACAAATCTACCTCAATATATTCATCATTCATCATTCATCATTCATCATTCATCATTCATCATTCATCATTCATCATTCATCATTCATCATTCATCATTCATCATTCATCATTATTCGTTCATCCATCCAAAGAGGTAGGAGGAGAGGTTGGTGGTTTTGAATGCTTCGAGTTGTTTCCACATTCGTTGGCGGAGGTACCCGAGGCTTGGTTCGGCCAATACAGGATGACCTTTTAGCAATACCGGCTGGTACAGGTTTTGGTAGCGGGTCATTTGAATGGAGTGGTGCTGATGGGTGCGTAAATCAGAGAAGTCGGCATGGGTTCTGCTGACGCTGGCTTCGGGCTCCTGGTCGGCGGTGAGCCAAATATCTCCGAGTGGCGTTTCTCGTTTAAACAGTCGGCGAATTTGCAGCAAAGGTTGACCCTGTGGTGTTTCAATGGTTTGAACGCCTTGCCACAGCGCCGGATCGGTGTTGTCCGAAGTAGGGCTTCCTCCAATAAAAAGTGCTCTTTTTTTCCAGCCTTCCGGGTTAAATCCCAAAGGCCCGATCAAAGGTGTATCTTCCTCTGTTTCAGTGCCGGCATGCCAATGGTGCAAGGCAGCCTGGGTTGCCCAGTGTGTTGAATCCCAGAAAAATAAGCGGAATGCCGAATTGAGCAATAACAATTGAAGTTTGGGGCCTTGTGCAACGAAAATTGGCTCGCCCGGCAACAGCAGGGTGCCTTCTGGCGCTGCATTTACATTGACGCGCAGCCTCAAGCGTTGCAAGTGATTCAAAAAGCTTTCCTGGAAAAGCGATCGCCCTCGTTCGTCGGTAACCTGGCCCATCCTTTGGATGAACTGCGGTGAAAACCTGAATCGACGTATGTGTTCAGCAAGCAAACCCGACCCACAGGAAATATAAAACGGTTGAGCGGTATCGGGAAGCAGATGGACGGTTTGTGGCTTGTAATAGGAACCATCGAGCCAGGCCTCCTGCGCTTGATGTAAAGGTGTAAGGTCGCTGAGCCAATCAAAGTTTGTCATGATCATTTCCGGCAATTCTAAACGGATTATTTCTTTGCTTCTAAATATCCGAAGAGGTTGTAACCAATGGCGAAATAAAACAAATTTCCGCGAAGATCAGGCGTGTCTTTCCCAAAATTTAACCAGTTATACCCCAAACGTACCCGCAGACCATGGTAAGAGCCCTTGGGGAGCCCCCAGCTGGAATAATTTTGTTTAAATAGTTTGGTGTCGGCAGTCAATGAAACACCCAGGTGCGCTTCGAACAATTCGAAATTATCATAATACTCCGGAATTTCTTCGTCTGAATCTTCATCTGGTGTAGGTGGGCCAAAATAGGTGATGGCGCCGACGAAAGCCGGGAAAATGCGCAATTTCGAGTTGTTGATGACATCGTAACCTAATTCCAGCGAAAGTCTGGTAAAATTGGTCGGATCGTTTTTGGGCCAGGTTTCTAGTCCGTCCGATACATCGCGTGCAATTCGTGGCGCTCCAAAAATACCGCCTAATTGCAGGTTCCAACGATCAACCCAATAATATGCCTCGATGTTAAAGGCAAACAGAGGTCGTACAGACCGATCCAGTTCTTTCGACCAGGATCCGGATAAAAAACCGCCGGATATGCCAAATGCCTTGTTGGCCGGCTTCAAAATCGAAGGTTTTACACTTCGTAAAAAAGGCAAAAACTTGGAAGTCGGATATTTGGTTTCAAATGCTTCGATCCTAGCGTACCAGTCATCTTCATTGGTGTTTAACCGGAGCAGGTATTCAAGGAGCATCGTGGCAAATGCCTTTTCCTGATCGTTCAAAAACGCGTGCCGGATTTGCTGAAAAACTTCGAAACGACGTTCCAGCATAAACCCGTCTATCAACTCGAACAGGCTATCAGCCGGTGGGGGCACTTTGAAAGATTGAATATCTCTTGCTTCCTGGCCAAATTCACCTGCTTCTGAAAGCAGCGTGCCGAAATTTTCCATCCAGAAATACAACAACCAGCGTTCATCCCAACTGACTCCCACATACACCTCATCCTCCAAACGTGCGAGGGAATCGAGCCACAAACCTACCGCTACGGGGTCTTCAGCCATGAAAGATGATTTTAACTCAAGCCTGGTCAGGTTGATTTTTTCTTCTAACAGGAGCGGTTTGGGTTGGGGCAAACTGTCATTTTGCGCCTTAACCAGGGGCGAAACTGTCAACAACAAAACCAGCGTAGTTAATAATGTTTTCATGTTCTTTTGAGCTGTAAATGAACCAACAGAACTTTATGAATTGCTACACCTGCAAGCCATGGCGATCTACTCTTTCCACCTTCTCCACAAGGAAATAGCAAACCCGAGCAGCATCAGGATGGAACCGGCCCATACCAGGTTGATCCCTGGGAATACGATCGCCTCCAAAACCACGTAATCTGTGCGCGGCGCATTTTCAGCCACCTCGAAAGGTATTTTTTTCTGGGTAGCTGGCGTTTTAGCGATTCCAATGGTTAATAAACCTGCAGCCGGGTCAATATGTTCAAACCGGCAATGCAAACCCATCCCTGGCGCTTCGGTTTTCAAACTGAACGGCGTATTGTTCCTGATCAGATAAACGGGGGCTGTTTCTGTTTTGCTGCCGTCGGGGGCCGTAATTTTTAATAGGGCGGCTACAGCGATATCACCTTCTTCAGGTTGATAGGTAGGATGATCTACGTTTTTGATCACACTGGCAAATTCAATCTGATAACCCTGGTACTCAAACTTGTCGCCCTGTTGAATTTTAAACGGGGTGTATTTCAGCGCTTCCTCAGCTTCAAACACAGCTTGCAAGGTAGGTTCGGTAAGCCGTATTTTCATTTCAAGTTGGTTGACAACTGCCGGATTGGTAAACCCGCCGGACTCCGGCCGTACATACATCATTGG
>JAEUUR010000257.1 GCA_016787465.1 Saprospiraceae bacterium
GTACAGGTAAATCACCACAAACAACACCTGCAGGCTCAAAAATGCGCGCATGGCACGCAAGCGGCTTTTCAAATATTGGCTCAGGAGGCCGGAACCAACATCGCCCGAAACGATTCCCACGTGAAACCAAACCACCGCCAATGCCGGCAGCACCGGATCTTGTATCCCTTTGGCTACGCCAAACTCCGGTGCGAGGAGCATCAATATACCTGCATTAAACCAGGTGGTGACCCCCAGCAAGGTGCTTCGCAACAGCCTTAAAAAGCGTTCGCGACTGATAACAAATGCCAACAAATTACCGCGTGTGACGTCGGCCCGGTGTTGTAGTTTTTGAAAAACTGCACTTTCCGACACACTCAATCGAAGCAACAGCAAGGCAATACCCATGCCTCCGCCAATAAAATAAGCGTTGCGCCAATCATCGATCACCCAGCCCATGGCGCCGGCAGTCAGGGCGCCCGACATACCGAACGACGCCACGAGGGTGGTGCCCAGGCCGCGTTTTTCTTTCGGCAAACTTTCAGCCACCAGCGTGATACCGGTTCCGATTTCACCTGCCAGGCCAATGCCGGCGATAAACCGACAGGCTGCATACGCTTCGATGCTATGTACAAACCCGTTCAGAATCGTTCCGATGGAATAGAGTGCAATGGATGCGTATAATGCGCGTACCCGGCCGAGTTTATCGCCAAGAACGCCCGCGCCGATGCCGCCCAAAAACAAGCCCACCATCTGCCAGTTTTGGAGAGAAATACCGGCGTCGGTGAGTGCCTGGCCGCTCAGTCCGAGTTCCGACAGGCTTTTCACCCGCACGACACCGAACAAGAGCAAATCAAAGGCATCGACAAAATAACCCAGGGCAGAAACAAGCACGGCCGCGTTGAACAAGTTGTTGTTTTGGCTGATTCCCATGGTGCAAATTACGGTGATTAGCAGGGACTATACTTCGCGCCGTTTGATTTTAAAAACAGCCCGCAGCTCAAGCATTGGTTTACAGCGCTCTGTATGACAGGTCGTATTCAACACCACTCTGTGGTGACTATATTTGGTTTTCATCAAGAACATTTAGAACCATTATAATTAACAATTTAGAACATTTGTAAATATATTAAGACAAAATACTCTTAAATCTTTTGTATATTACTTTCGCCGCCGATTCGCCTTATTTCATTTACTAAATTCAAAACGATGAAAAAATTTCAAACCATATCCACCGTAATTTTATTGCTTTTAGCGATCGGATGTAAAAACAAAAATGAAAAGCAAGCCACCCAAACCGGAGCGGTGCAAACCGGTGGGGTCGCCATTACGGCAACAGAGATGGAAACCGCTTCAGCGATTTATTTTGACCGTTGTGCCGGATGTCATGGTGCTACTCGAAAAGGAGCAACCGGCCCGTCATTATTGCCTGATGGCGATGGTAAATATCCGGCTACGAAGGTGCTTGGTTCAGTTGGTTTGCGTGCCTTTATTGAAAACGGAACGCCAAACGGCATGCCGGAGTGGAGGGGTATTTTGTCGGAGCCTGAGATTGAGTTGCTAACGAGATTCCTCCAGGTAGAGCCGCCGGCGATCCCTCCATTAGAAATGGCCGACATCAAAAAAACCTGGAACCTGATTGTTCCGGTCGAACAAAGACCAACAGCTCCTCAACACAAACGCAACATCAATAATTACTTCGGCGTGATCATGCGCGATGCAGGCAAGGTGGCAATCATTGATGGCGACACCAAAGAGAAATTGGCAGTTCTAAAAACCGGTTTTGCCGTACACATCCTTCGCCCTTCTGCAAGTGGCCGTTATTTCTACTCCATTGGCAGGGACGGCAAAATTTCTATGATTGATTTATATCCAGCCGAACCTGTGGTGGTAGCTGAGGTAAAAACAGCTTTCGACGCCAGGTCGGTCGATGTCAGCAAATATAATGGCGACAAAGGAAATTTCCTAGATAAATACATCATTGCCGGAGGATACAACCCCAGCCAGTTTGTGATTTTCGATGCCCAAACGCTGGAGCCGCTAAGCGTCACCAAAACCAGCGGAGAAGCTTGTGACGGCGCCAAAGAATTCATTGAAGAAGCGAGGGTTGCCTCCATTGTCGCCTCGCATACCGACCCGTTATGGGTAGTGAATGTGAAAGAGACAGGGATGGTTTGGCTGGTCGACTATACCAATCCTCAAAGTCCTAATTGTACAAAAATTCCAACTGAACGGTTCTTGCACGATGGAGGGTTCGATGCCGACGGCAAAAACTTCATGGTAGCCGCCAATGCCAGCGATAAGATCGTGGTGATTGATGTGCCGAATAAAAAATTGAACAAAATTGTAAAGGTAGGTTCAAAACCACACCCCGGACGTGGCGCCAACATTAAAAACTCACTTGGAAAACTCTGGGCTACCTGCCATTTGGGTGACAATCGGGTTTCATTCATCAAAACAGACGAAGGAACCGGCCAATGGACAGTTGTCAAGGAAGTAACCTGCCCAGGCAACGGGGGTGGCTCGTTATTCCTCAAATCACATCCAAAATCCAAACATCTGTGGGTGGATCGAACGCTGAACCCCGATTCCACTTTAAACTCCTGTGTTGATGTATTTGATGTAAACACCTTCAAACATGTAAAAAAGATCAAAACACCGGAAGGCGTAAATGGGCGTTTGGTGCATATCGAATACAACCAAAAAGGCGATGAAGTGTGGATTTCAGCATTCATGGGCAAACAAAGCGCACTGTTGATTTACGACGATCGCACCCTGGCTTTGAAAAAAGTGATTAAAGACGATTGGGTAGAAAACCCAACCGGCAAGTTTAATGTCTACAACACAGTACATGACATTTATTAACCTTAAGCGCTAACCCTGGAGGCTGTCTGATTGGGGCAGCCTCCAGTTATACCTATTACCATGAAGAAATTCGTAATCATGACAGGAGCTTTATTCGCGCTCCTCGGCTCCATACCAGACTTAAAGGGGCAACCCCTTTTGCCTGATACTTTAGACAACCCCGTCCGGCTTAAAGATGTGGTGGTAACAGCGCAGTACTCACCTCAAAGCGAAAGAAATGCGGATTATAAAGTGGAGGTGATTAACCGCGAAATCATTGAACTAAAAGGGGCGAACAACCTGCGCGAACTGCTTCAACACGAATTAGGCATTAACATCTCCCAAAAATCCGTTTTTGGCAGCAGTCTCGAATTTCAGGGCATGTCAAAAGAAAATATCAAAATTCTTATTGATGGAGTGCCTGTAATTGGTCGTTTAAACGGAACCATCGACCTGGGCCAGATTTCGCTGGCGAACATTGATCGAATTGAAATGATTCAGGGCCCGGTTTCTGTTTTTTACGGCACGGACGCCATGGGGGGCGTGGTCAATTTGATTACCAAAAAGTATTACGAAGGTAATGGCGAAATCAGAGCATCAGCAGGATATGAAAGCATCGGTGCACTCGATTTCAACCTGGGCGGCGGATTTAATTTTGGAAAAAACACCATCAGTATGCATGGCGCGTACTACGATTTTGGAGGATTAACAACCGCAAACGCGCCTCGCTCCAAAAACTGGGAACCCAAAACGCAATATATGGGCCATTTGGGCTTCGCCCGGAAATTAAACAACCTCACACTCCGGTATGCCGCACAAGTATCAGACGAAAAACTGTATTCCATCGGAGATACCGTAAAAAGTAACTCCGGCGTCAAATCTATCACCGATGCCGATTATTTCACCCGGCGTATCGACAACAGCCTGAACCTTCAAGGCCCGGTGCTTCCAAAACATTTTTTTGATGCTACCGTAGCTTATCAGGATTATCGCCGATTCCATGATACGTACAAAATTGATCCGCAAACCGGTGAATCATCGTTATCAAATACAGATTTGCGGGAAAACAATCAGGAGCTTTTTGGGCTTTTGAATGCGCGCGCCCAGTTCGGAAGAAACGATGGCGCTAAGCGCTTCAATTATGCTATGGGTATTGATTACTACTATGAGTCGACCGAAGGTGAGCGCATTTTGAACCACAAACAATCAAATCAAACCGGTGCTCTTTTGGGAAGCCTGAATTTCCGTTTGTGGGAAAGGGTGGAAATACAGCCCGCATTGAGGTTTTCTTACAACAACGTATTTGGGAATGTAGCCTCGCCCGCTTTTAATTTCAAAATGCCGATTGCCAAAACCCAGGTGATCCGTTTCGCTTATGCCCGGGGCTACCGGGCGCCTTCATTGAAGGAATTATACCTGGATTTCGCTGTAAAAGCCGGGCCGGTAACCTACCTGATTTCCGGCAACCCAAATCTGAATCCGGAGCAATCACACAGTTTCAATCTTTTTTACACCCTCGAGCTGTTCAAAAACCGGTTGCGCGTTGAACCATCCTTATTTTACAACGAAGTCGAGTCTTTGATTGCGCTGTCTGATCTGGTAGACAATAACAGGAACTATATCAATATTGATCAATTCCGTTCAAAAGGCGGAATATTAAACCTCAGTTTTAAAGGAAGTTCTTCCTTTAAGGCCAAAGCTGGGTTCGCCTGGATCGGCCGCTACAATCGGTTGTCTGAAACTACCGAAGCGAGCCCGTTTTTGTTCACGCCGGAGTTAAATGCCAAATTTCAGTACACCCTTCCGGTTGTAAGGATTCAGTTGAATTTATTTTACAAAATGGTCGGTGAAATGCCGGGGTTCACCCTTGGGAGCGCTGGTGAACTGCTCGAAACCCAACGGGATGCGTTTTCAGTTTGGGATATTGATTTGGCACGTTCGTTTGATCGACCGGGAATCACACTGTTTGCCGGCGTTAAAAACCTGTTGGATGTTGACAATATCGAAACCTTGAATCAGGCCGGTGCTGCGCATAGTTCTGATATGCAACTCTGGGGGCGTTCCTTTTTTGTAAAGATTCAGTATCGCTTTTCTTGGGATTCCAGCAAAAATGATCACTGAATGTACCTTTTAATTATTCAATAACTAACCGTCATGAGATTCTTTTTGACCTTGGTATGCTGCATTTTCAGCTATTCAATCTTGCTCGCCCAGCAATTCGATATCGACCTTGATATTCGGGTACGCCCTGAATATCGTAATGGTTTTTCTATCCTGGCTGCGGACTCCCTGGAGCCGGCCGTTTTTGCCAACCAACGTTCCAGGCTCATTTTCAACTACAAAAACAAATTCATGCAGGCCAAAGTATCCCCTCAAAATATCCGGATATGGGGCGATGTGCTGACAACCGCCAAAGGCGATGTGTACAGTGCATTCCATGAAGCCTGGGCCGAGGCATTTGTTTCTAAAAAGTTCTCTTTCCGGGTTGGGCGCCAGGAACTGTCGTACGACGACCTGCGAATCCTGGGTAGTGTCGATTGGCTCATGCAAGCCCGAAGCCACGATGCTTTTTTGTGCCTGTTCAAACTGGATTCGCTCCATGTATTGCACGTTGGAGGAGCGTACAACGCCAATAAAGAGAGTCTGTTTAAGGAAACCTACCTGTTGCAGCAATACAAAACCCTGCAATATTTGTGGTATCACGGCGAAATTAAGCACCTGGGAATCAGCGCGTTAGTTCTCAATAACGGCATGCCATATCTGGATAACCGGAAAGAAAAAATTGCGTACAGCCAAACAATTGGCGCCCGGTTCACCTACCACTCCGGCAAATTAAACGTTGACGGCGCATCCTATTTTCAGACGGGAAAAATTGATGTGCGAAAGGTGAAGTCCAGTTACCTTTCTGCAAATGTCCATTACAAACCCGTAAAATCGATCAACATGGGCGCCGGGTTTGAGTTTCTGTCCGGAAAAGATGGAAACGATCTGGCAACGGATATAAAATCCTTCAACCCTTTATATGGTACAAACCACAAATTCAATGGCTACATGGACTATTTTTATGTAGGAAACCACACAAATTCAGTGGGCTTAACCGACGTATATTTTAACCTGGGCTGGTCTAAAAACAAGTTTTCGCTTCTACTGGCGCCACACTACTTTATGTCTTCGGCTGATTTGTATTTGGGCACTGATAAACAAGACAATTACCTGGGAACAGAAATCGACCTCACGTTAGGGTACAAACTATTGGAAAAAGTAACTTTAACTGCCGGGTATTCCCAAATGTTTGCTGCCGCTTCTATGGAAGTATTAAAAGGCGGTGATAAATCCGTGACACAAAATTGGGCGTATTTGTCGATTATATTCAATCCGAGGATGTTTTCGCACAAGGGGTGATTACTTATACTTCGCGCTGTTTGGTCATGAAAACTGCCTTCGGCTAAAGCGTTTTTTCCATAAACATTTTTTGATCACAATAGATAATATATAAACGAACATGATTCATTCATTTCATATACCTGTAATGGGTTTGGCATTTACCATCGATACTCCGATAAAAATTGCGCATTTGGGTATTTCTTCGGTTGTCTCTATTGCTGATGATTTCCTCATGGAAAAAGCAATAAATTTTTATGCTGAAAAATTTTCTCTTCCTGTTCAACCTGTGAACAGGAAAGACATTGAGGCAAAGGCAACAATTACGACAACCTATCTAAACATGATGAAAGTAATTGTTGAAAAGAAATGGGAAGAACACATCAAACAATTAGTGCAAGACCAAGGGTATCGGGATGACTTTTTATTGCTGTTACCGGATACCGTTTATTGGCAAAATGAATGGCAAATTCAGGCCGGTAACCTTTCGGAAAATGCGTTAACGAAATGGGCAAAAACCCAATTTAAGCCTGGCAGCATTGATGTGAATATTATGACCAAAGTAGATAAAAAAAATTTTAACCATGGGAAAGAGTTACCTACAGCGTATAATGATGCGCATGCCGCATTACGTGGTTTTGCCCAAAGCAACTTAAACTCCTCTCTTGTATTGTCTGCCGGCATGAACCTCCCATTATTCAGTTACATACAACAATTTGACGATTTTTTCCCGGATACCGAAGGCAGGTTCAAAAAAAGAATTACGATTAAAGTAAGTGATTTCCGTTCTGCGTTGGTGCAGGGAAAAATGCTGGCTAAAAAAGGTTTATGGGTTTCCGAGTTCAGAATTGAATCGGGGCTGAATTGCGGTGGACATGCCTTCCCAACCCAGGGAAATTTGTTTGGGCCGATTCTCCATGAGTTCAAACAAAAACGCATCGAGCTTTACAACGAACTATTAACCATATGGCAAACTGAGCTTGAATTACAGCATAAAGTGAAAGCCCCCTTCCTTCCGGAAATGAAAATTTCGGCCCAGGGTGGCGTTGGAACGCATCAAGAACACGATTTTTTGCTAAAACATTATGGTATAAATTCCGTTGGTTGGGGAAGTCCGTTTCTACTTGTTCCGGAAGCGGTTAGTATTGACCAGGGTACTTTGCAACAGCTCGCCGACGCAACAGAAAACGACCTGTATTTAAGCCATGCTTCACCACTTGGCGTTCCGTTCAATAACCTCAGGAACAGCAGCAAGCAACAGTCTCAAAAAAGAAAAATTGAACTAGGCAAACCGGGAAATCCCTGCACCAAAAAATTTCTGCAGCTGAATACGGACTTTGGCACTAATCCTATTTGTACTGCATCCAGTAAATATATTAATCTGGCAATTACAATGCTCAATAATTCCAACTTGACAAAAGAACAGATTGCCGCCGAAAAGGAAAAACTTTTTGAAAAGGAATGTTTGTGTTGTGGGCTTGCTTTCCCTTTTTTGGAAGAGCATAACCTTGACAAAAAAATCGAAGGTAACGGAGTGTCGGTGTGCCCAGGCCCCAATATAGCATATTTTGATGCAATATATAGTTTGAGCGATATGATCAAGCATATTTATGGTTCAAAAAACTTGATTAAACGCGAGGATCGGCCCCACATGTTCATTAAAGAAATTCAGTTATACATGGCGTATTTATCTGAAAAAATTTCCACGATTCATGCTGAGCCAACTGAGAAAGCAAAGATCTATCTTCATCAGTTTATTCAAAATATGAAAACCGGGCTGGAATACTATAAGGCGCTTTTTCAAACTGAGTTGACCATTCTTGATTTGAAATTCAATGTTCAAAATTTATTAAACGAATTTAATAAATCCCTTGATAATAACCAAAGCAACCTGCTTGAAGTATACGCGCGTTGAATAAGATATCATTTTATCTAAAGGGTCAAGCTAACCATTTAAACATCATTGGTTTTCGACGTCGTCGAAACCTGTACACGCCTATAAGTTGGACAAGGCTGTTGCACTTTCGTTTCAATGCCGTGGAGCATCCCATCTTTGAAAGTAACTTCGCTACGCAATTTACCATCCGGATAAAAGTGGTGCCAATTCCCGTGTGGCTAACCGTTTTTAAAGGAGTCCTCGGCAGCCGTTGTTTGGGTGTCCTATATCCACTTGATGTTGCCGGAAAAACCTGAATGCACGGCATCGCGATACGACCTGAGGATTTGAAGTCGCGGTTGCAAATGTTTTGATTCATCTTCTTTTACTCAAGAGAATTGATCGCAACCAATGCAGCATGCAAAAGTGCATCCCCCCCTTTTCCGGGATATCATCCCCGTATCCGTGAATTTTATATTTCACCCAAACGGGGGTAGGCTGGCTTCCCACTCAACTCCACCTTTGTGCCATGGTTGATTACTTGATTCAACCGACCTTTTAGAATAAAATTATTCAACGATGAAACCGACTTTCTTTTTTTCAGCATGTACCCTGTTAACCCTGGTCATTTCACTCCAAAGTTGTGTCGTAGGCGCCGATCTGGTGAAATCTACGAACTACACCGTAACCCATGAACACCGGGTCAACTTACCGGCCAACGTGTACTCGCCGGCAGCAAGTCAGCTTCCGATGTTTGATAAAAAAGGGGAAAAAAGCATTGCTTTCAGCATGACCAACAGTGGAGAAAATGACGACAACGATCCGAACCCAAACGCCGACCCGAACAATATCAAAGAAGGTATAACCACCCAAGATATCACCCAGGTGCGCACGTTTTCGCTCGGTGGCGGATATGCGCTGACGGATCAACTGGCCGTGATCGGTAATGTTCAAGCCGGTAAAGGCAGCGGCTCCTACAAACCGTACATCGAAAGCTGGAACCTGACGGAAGACCTGTACAGTTACGAATACTGGGCCGGTATTCCACTCGGATGGGACGAATACATCGGCGGTACCTGGTACTCCAATGAAAAATTCACCACCTTGAATGAATACCAACGAATCGGCAAAACCCTGAACCACAGCTACCGTTATTTTGAGGCTGAAGCCGGCGTTGGCCGTTATCACAGTCAAGATTGGGTGCGCGCCGGATTTTACGGTGGCCTCGGTTATGCGAATAACCAGTTTCAAGGGCACCTCAAACGCAATGGAGCCAACCAGGTTTATGGCGAGCACAAAGCCTCCTTGTTCAAAATGTACGTGTTGCCTGCAGTATCTGCCCACAAAGGCTGGATCGAGTGCGGCGCTTCCATGAAGACTAATTTCATGTTGTATAAACTGAACGCAGGCACTTACGCCGACCAACAATTCGGGGCAGAAAAACACCCGGTTGTCATGTTGGAACCCGCTATGTTTTTGCGAATCGGGCCTCGCTATTTCCAGGTGCAGTTAGAAAGTAAATATTTGGGCAGCGTAGGTAAAGCCCCATTTCCTACCAATAAAATATTCACCTCCGTCGGCGTGTTAAGCACTTTTTGAATGATGAATGATGAATGATGAATGATGAATGATGAATGATGAATGATGAATGATGAATGATGAATGATGAATGATGAATGATGAATGATGAATGATGAATATTTTTAAATCATAAATGATTTAAAAATAACAAATTGAATAGTTTTTCTAAAATTTTTTCGAACTCAATTTATTCATCATTCATCATTCATCATTCATCATTCATAACTCATCATTCATTCGTTGTTTTTTGGTTAGAATGGAGCTTCTAAGGATTTTCATGATTTCCATTCCGTCGTTGATGATGGATTCATATTGAGGCTTGGATAGGTAGGCAGCATGGTATAAAAGTTCGAGCCAGTAAAGTGTTTCGCTGGTTTCTTTTTGAGCAACTGAAAGTTTGTGTATGAAATCTCGCCCACTTTCTGCATTTGCCGCTTCACGCACCATAGCCCCTGGATTTGTACCTGAACGAAGAATTTGCCTAGAAATCACGAATTCCTTTTGAACTTCTGTTAAATATTTGCTCAACCTGACAATCCGAATGGCAAATCGCATGGTTTTTTCCTTCAGTGGATCATTTTTGGGTTTCATGGAATTTTTTATTCCAAATATAACCTAATTCCTTGAAATGCCAAACCTCTACAAAATATTCATCATTCATCATTCATCATTCATCATTACAAAATACATCTGTACCAGGCCTTTATTGTGTACCGTTTTTTCGCCCCTGGGTAACACTTTGTACAAATGTTTCACGGCCATGGCGGTAGCTTCCGAGGCGTTGATTTTGCCGGACTCTCCGTGCTCTTCCAGCCGGGCCGCCAGGTTGACGGCATCGCCCCAGATATCGTAGGCGAATTTGTTTTTCCCGACTACTCCCGCTACGACAGCGCCGGTATGGACGCCGATACGCATCTCCTTAAGTAAGGCATTGGGATTGGTTTTGTTGCGGTTGTCGAGCCAGGCGATCATTTCAAAAGCAGCCTGAACGGCGTCGGTGGGGTGAGTTTCGTTCGTGATGGGTAGCCCGCCCGCGCACATGTACGCGTCGCCGATGGTTTTGATTTTTTCCAGCCGATGGCGCTCGCAAATTTCATCGAATGCGAGGAAACATTCGTTCAACTCATCGATGATCTGGCCGGGTGTGAGTTGAGCGGAGAGTTTGGTAAAATTGATAAAGTCGGTAAACAGCACCGTTACCGACTGGTATAGTTTGGGTTTTGCTTGTCCGTTGATTTTAAGCTCCTGGGCAATTTCATCGGGCAGGATGTTAAGCAACAGCCCTTCACTTTTATGCCTTTCTGCTTCGATTTCGCGATTTTGTTCTTGAATTTGGCGGTTTTGGCTTTTGAGTCGCTGGCCGGCGCGACGCGCCAGGAACCAACCGATCAGCAACAGCGCGACAATGAGCGCGCCGAGTAATCCCAGCCACCCGACGAAGGAGCGGAAGTTTTCTTCCCGTTTTTTCTGGTATTCCTGCTCTTTTTGAACGCGGAACAGCTCTTGGGAGCG
>JAEUUR010000302.1 GCA_016787465.1 Saprospiraceae bacterium
GCAGTTGTAATCACTCAAAAACCATTCGACAATGATCACTATTTGAAAAAATGCGCTCCGGCGTGAAAAAAAATCACTTTTTTCTACCTCCAGTAATACAGTTCTTAATCTATTAATCATTTAATGAATCTTGTATCGTTAAATTCATTTAAATCATCAAAATTTTCCTTAAGTCAATGACATTGCCCTTTAGGGTTAAGATTGGAAATTGGAAATTTCCAATCTTAACCCTCTTGCGCCTTTGCGCCTTTGCGAGACTAAAGTCCAAAAATAGACCGACCCAAATACGCTGCTGCGTCTCCGAGTTCTTCCTCGATGCGGAGCAGTTGGTTGTATTTAGCCACCCGGTCGGAGCGACTGGCTGAGCCGGTTTTGATCTGGCCGGCGTTGAGCGCCACGGCCAGGTCGGCAATGGTGGTATCTTCGGTTTCGCCCGAACGGTGGCTGATGACGGAGGTATACGCGTGCCTGGTAGCGAGGTTGACGGCGTTGATCGTTTCCGTCAACGAGCCGATCTGGTTCACCTTGATCAGGATTGAGTTAGCGATTTTTTCATCGATACCACGCTGCAGGCGATCCACATTGGTAACGAACAAATCGTCGCCTACCAATTGAATGCGGTGGCCCAGCACTTCGGTCATGTTTTTCCAGCCTGCCCAATCGTCTTCTGCACATCCGTCTTCAATGGAATAAATCGGGTAGCGGTTGCACCAGTCTTTCCAGAAAGAAACCATGTCTTTGGGCGCGTAGCGTTCGCCGCTCGATTTTTTGAATACGTATTCGTTTTTATCGGCGTCGAAGAATTCGGTGGAAGCGGCATCGAGGGCGATAACAATATCGTCGAGCGGGCGGTAGCCGGCTGCTTCGATGGCGGTCATCACCATTTGTATGGCTTCTTCGTTGTTTTTAATACCGGGCGCAAAACCGCCCTCATCACCCACGTTGGTGGCGTATCCTTTGCTTTTCAGTACTTTTTTCAGGTGGTGAAATACTTCCACGCCCATGCGCAGCCCTTCGCGGAAGGAGTCGGCGCCGACGGGCATGATCATAAACTCCTGAAAGTCGATGCCGTTGTCGGCATGTGCGCCGCCGTTGAGGATGTTCATCATCGGCACCGGCAATATGTGTGCATTGACTCCGCCGAGGTAACGGTAAAGCGGTTGGCCGAGCTCTTCTGCGGCGGCGCGCGCAACAGCGAGGCTGACAGCCAGGATAGCATTGGCGCCAACTTTACCCTTGTTGCGGGTGCCATCGCGCTCCAGCATGATTTTATCGATGCGGATCTGATCAGTCACCTCCTGCCCGATCAGTTCTTCGCGCAGCATGTTTTGAATGTTTTTGACAGCTTTTTGAACACCTTTTCCGAGATACCTGTCTTCATCATCACGTAATTCCACGGCTTCGTGCGCGCCTGTGCTCGCGCCGCTGGGCACGGCTGCACGGCCAACGAAACCTGTTTCGGTCCAAACTTCAGCTTCAACGGTAGGGTTGCCGCGGGAATCGAGAATCTCGCGGGCTAATATTTCACGAATTGCACTCATAAATACACTTGGTTGATAATTAAAAATCGATGTTTTGCAAAGGTAGTCAGGCGTACCTATTTATGACTCATTTATCCCAAAATTAAACTGCCGGGGTGGGTATCATGAAACTTTATTATGTTTGCCATGCAAAATCCAAACGGACAAGACGTTATGACCCATCCTAAAGCAACTATCTTTTATGTGGAAGACGACGAAAGCCTGAGCTTCGTCACACGCGATAACCTTGAACTTTCCGGGTACATCGTGACATACTGCGAAGACGGCAAAAAGGCGCTGGACACAATCCAGAGCGGCCAAAAGTTCGACCTTTGCATCCTCGACGTCATGTTGCCGGAAGTGGATGGGTTTACCCTCGCCCAAGAGATCCGCAAACGCGACGATCAGGTGCCGATTATTTTCCTGACAGCCAAAAGTATGAAGCAGGACAAGATCCACGGACTGACCATCGGCGCCGATGATTACATTACCAAGCCATTCAGCATCGAAGAACTTTTGCTGAAAATTGATATTTTCCTGCGCCGTACGAAATACTCTACCATGCTCAAGCCCGGCGCTCCAATTACCATCGGCAACTATAATTTCGATTACAAAAACCTGAGTCTCACTACCGAGGGATATTCCGAAACCCTCACGTTGAAAGAAGCTGACCTGCTCAAGTTGTTGAACGAAAACAAAAACCAGGTGGTCAAACGCTCCTACATTCTGGAAACCATCTGGGGCAAAGACGACTATTTCCTGGGCCGCAGTCTCGACGTGTTCATTTCACGCCTGCGCAAATACCTGAGCCTCGACGAGCGGATTAAAATTGAAAATATTCACGGGGTAGGGTTCAAGTTTCGGGTGGATGATTGATTCTATAAAATCTTTATTGACCAGAAACGCGTAGTTTGCTAATACTTTGCAAACAGTTCACGAACCTTTTATCCTTGCCGTTTTCCCCGTACCTTTGCACCTGCAATGATCACACGTACATCAAAATGGGTTACCTGGCTTTGGGTATTCACATTGCTGACAGCCACTGTTGGCGTCAGCGTGCAACAGATTTATTGCTACTGCGTAGGCAAAACAACCCTCGCGTTGTTCGATGCAGCAGACGCCTGCAAAACGGAGCCGCAACACGCATGTTGCACCGACAAACAGCCCGAAAAGCAGCGTTCCTGCTGCGGAAAACCTGTCCAGCAGTCAAAATCCCACGATTGCACCAAAAAAACCACCCGTTTTTTCCAACTCAAAACGGAGTTTACCCTGGAGAAAAAAGCGGAAAATCAACCTGTCGGTTTTGATTTTGAAGCAATCTCAACCCAGGTATTTTACTTTCTGTCTCCTGCACAATCCTTCACGGTATTCACCGGTTTTCACGCCGCCCCCAAGCCACCTCCTGTTTCCGGTCGCACGATCTGTTTGCGACACGGCGTTTTTCGTTGTTAATTGTATGCTGTTCGTTGGATGAATCCGAAATAGGATTTTTCCGATGCTGTCTCATGAGTTCTGGTCTGCGTTTTCTGCGAAACATTCTGCGAATTCTGCGGGAAAACTGGCAATGAGGCAACTTCCTTCTGCATTTGTTTCATTTACAACGAATTACAACAATGAAAAAGATCATTTTTCTTTATATAGGTCTCCTGTTCATTTCCGCTGGTTTATATGCACAAACCGGTCAAATTACCGGCATCGTCAGCAACGACAAGGAGGAGTTGCTCATCGGTGCTTCCGTATTCTGGAAAGATACCAAACAGGGCGTCGTAACCGATGCTAACGGCCGTTTCTCCATCCCATCAAGAACCGAAAAAGCAATTCTGGCGGTCAACTACGTTGGTTATACCTCGGCTGAGGTTGAAGTGCTTCCCGGTGAAAACAACCTCTGGATCGAGGTTGCGGGAGTCGCCCAATTACAAACCGTTACCATCAGCGAAAAATCCTTCGACAACCGGATTTCCACCATCGAAACACGCAATGTGGAAAGTATTTCAAGCAAAGAGCTGCGCAAAGCGCCATGCTGCAACCTGTCTGAAAGTTTCCAAACCAATGGCGCCATCGATGTAACCTACCCCAACGCACTGACAGGGGTGAAGGAAATTCAACTCCTGGGGTTGCGTGGTATTTACAGCCAATTTCTGGTGGAAAACCGGCCTACCATGACCGGCATTGCCACTCCTTTTGCCTTTGAATACATTCCAGGTACCTGGCTGAGTGGTATCGTATTGGCAAAAGGCGCCAGCACCGTTAAAAACGGCAACAACGGCATCACCGGTCAAGTCAATGCCGACCTGGTAAAGCCGGCTACCGACAAACCTGTGTTCGTCAATGCATTCAGCTCCACCGAAGGCCGCGGTGAACTCAATGTACACTTGAACAAAAAAGGCGAATTGGCCTCGAATGGCTTATATCTGCATGGCAGCTTTGTAGAAAACAAATGGGACATGAACGGCGACCATTTTAAGGACTCGCCCGACAGGCAACAACTGAATGCCATGTATCGTCATATTTATGATGGCCCGAAAGGTTGTGCCCAAATCAATGTGCAAGCACTTACCGATCGCCGTCAAAGCGGATTGTTGCATTCCGCCCATACCGGCCGCACGTTTGATATCGATCAGAACAACGACCGCGTGGAAGTGTGGGGCAAATACGGCAAAGAAGCCCTTTTTGGAAAACGTTTCCTCGAACTGGGCAATATCGTGGGCGCTTCATGGCATAAAGCCAATGCCCTGTACAGCAAAAACGGCTACCAGGCTGAACAGATGTCGTTTTACTGGCAAACCTTGCTTCAGAATATCATCGGCACCACCGACCATACCATCGTCGTAGCGCCTTCCGTTCAATACGATGATATTCGGGAGTCGGTGAATGAAGACAAGCTCGACCGCAGGGAAAGATTAGTCGGTGTGATGACTGAATATACCTACAGCCGCCCAAGCCTGCACATGGAAATTCCTGATCTGGTGGTCGTAGTTGGCGGGCGAATTGACCACCACAACCGTTTTGGATGGCAAATGACCCCGCGGATGAGCGCCAAATACAATTTCACGGAAAAAAGTGTCGTGCGCGTATCGGCAGGAAGGGGATTCCGGTCGCCCAACCTGATTGCCGAAAATATCAGCCAACTGGCCAGCAACCGGGTATTCAAGTTTGCCGATAACCTGGGCGCCGAGGAAGGCTGGAATTACGGCATGAACTATACCCATGAATTCAAAATAGCTGGTCGCCAGGCCAGCGTGAGCATCGATCTGTACCGCACCGATTTTGTAAGACAGATCATCGTCGACCTGGAACAGGCGCCCCTGATTGATCAGCAGGACAGCACCTTTTTCGTTTCTTTTTACAACAATCCCGGCAAATCGTACAGCAACAGCATGTTGACCTACTTCCAGGTTAACCTGCTTAAAGGCCTGGATATTAAACTTGCCTACAAGTGGAACGATGTGCGCGCTGAATTTGCCGATGGTCAATTAAAAAGATTACCACTCGTGGCCCGCCAACGCGGCCTGGTGAACGTTGACTATACCTCGCCCAATAAAAAATGGGTGATAAACACTTACGTTCAAATTATCGGTACACAACGGTTGCCGGACAATTCCTTCATCCCGCACCAATACACCCATGATTTCCCATCTCAAACACCGACGTTCGGGCTTTGGAATGCTCAAATTACCCGGAGGTTGAATAAAAACTGGGAAGTGTACGGCGGTTGCGAAAACATTACCGGCTACCAGCAGCACCACGCCATCATCGCCGCCAATGAACCCGATAGCCCGTATTTCAACGGCGCACAGGTGTGGGCGCCCATGATGCGGCAAATCGGCTATCTGGGCGTGCGTTATTCACCGAACGGCATCGAATGAAAATAGCCTCTGGCTAAACAGATCGGATTCAAAAGCAGATAACTTACTCGTTTCAGCCCATTAAAACCGATGATTTGCATCATTGCATTTTCAGGCGTTTAGGACTCACTTTTGGGGTTCAACGCGCCCATCTCATTTCAAATTCTTTTAACTCAATAAAGATGAAAAATATTCTTGTGTTCGGCATCCTGATGATTGCCTCCTACTTCACCGCTTCTGGCCAGACAAACGCCGGGTTAAGCGATACCATGACGGCCAAATTCAAAGTGTATGGCAACTGCGGCATGTGTGAAAAACGCATTGAAAAAGCAGCAAAAATTGAAGGTGTTTACTTTGCCGACTGGAGTGAAGAAACGTTAATTCTGACCATCAAATTTGACCTTAAAAAAGTAAAACCTTCGCAAGTAGAAAAGGCGGTGGCTGCAGTAGGCCATGATACGCAACACGTACGCGCCGACGATGCGGTATATGCCAATTTGCACAGTTGCTGCCAATACGAAAGACGAAAAGATTAACCACTGCCCATGACTTTCTACCGCATTTCCACCAAAGAAGCGCTGGAGTCATTGAACTCCGGTATGGATGGGCTTTCGCCCGACGAAGTGCTACGTCGGCTGGAAAAATACGGCCCGAATGAACTGCAGGAAAAGAAAAAGGATCCGCCCTGGGTGTTGTTCCTGGGGCAGTTCAAAGATTTTATGATCCTGATTCTGGCCGCAGCAGCCATCTTATCGGGCATCATGGGCGACCTGACCGACACGGTGATCATCCTGATCATCATCCTGCTTAATGCCATTGTCGGATTTATTCAGGAATTCAGAGCGGAAAAGGCCATGGATGCGCTGAAAAAAATGACGGTCACCCAGACGCAGGTAATCAGAGGTGGAGCACCTTCTATCATTTCGTCCACCGAACTGGTACCCGGCGATGTGGTCGTATTGGAAGCGGGTAACGTAACGCCTGCCGATATCAGGTTGCTGGAATCCCATTCATTCCGGGTGGACGAGTCGTCGTTGACGGGCGAATCCGTTCCCGTTGATAAAACCCATGGTGTGTTGCGTGGGCATGACATACCGCTTGGCGACCAGCTGAACATGTCGTTTAAAGGCACGCTGGTTACCAATGGCAGGGCAAAAGGATTGGTGGTAGCCACGGGCATGCAAACCGAATTGGGCAAAATTGCAGGTTTGTTGCAGGAAAAAGAAGCGGCTACCCCGCTACAGGAACGTATGACACGGTTTGGAAAAAACCTGTCGTACATCATCCTGCTCATTTGTCTCATTCTGTTCATTACGGGCCTACTTCGCGGTGAAGAGCCGTTTAAAATACTGCTTTTGTCGATCAGCTTGGCGGTGGCAGCTATTCCCGAAGCCCTACCGGCCCTCATTACGATCGCCCTCTCACGCGGCGCTTCGCGGCTTGCGAAGCAAAAAGCCCTGGTTCGAAAATTGCCGGCCGTGGAAACACTCGGCTCCGTGACGTTCATTTGCAGCGATAAAACGGGTACCCTTACCCAGAACAAAATGAAGGTAGTGTCGCTGTATGAGCATCCGGTTATGCCTGTACCCGACGAACATACCATGATGCAACTGGGTATGGCCCTCAACCATGAGGTGAAGTTCAACGATAGTCGGCAGCCTTTTGGCGAACCGACAGAATTGGCGTTGGTTGAACGTGTTGTTGATAACCTGTCGTATGAAACATACCGGCAAATCGCGGCCCAGTACAGCAGACTTGCAGAGCTACCTTTCGATTCCGACCGAAAATGTATGACCACCGTACACCATTGGAACGGAAAATTCCTGGTGCTGACCAAAGGCGCGGCTGAGTCGGTGGCCGACACCCTGCGAGACAAGGGCGAAGCAAAGCTTGTGCAAAACATGTCGGAAGAATGGGCCGAGCAAGGCATTCGTGTTTTAGCCTATGCTTATCAGGTACTGGAGCAGTTGCCAGAGCCGTTTGATTACCAGACGGTGGAAAAGGGGCTTCAGTTTGCCGGCCTGGCCGGATTGATGGATCCGCCGCGCGAAGAAGTAAAAAAAGCCATTCGGGAGTGTAAAACAGCGGGTATAAAACCTGTAATGATCACGGGCGATCATCCGGCAACCGCCAAGGCCATTGCCCGCGAAATAGGTATGCTCGACGAGCAGGGATTGGTGCTTACCGGCGCCGAATTGCAGCAAATGAGTACGGAAACTTTTGATGAAATCGTGGAGCATGTGGTCGTGTACGCGCGCGTGTCGCCCGATCAAAAGTTACGGATCGTTCGAACCTTGCAAAGCAAAGGCCATTTTGCCGCCATGACGGGCGATGGCGTCAACGACGCGCCCTCGTTGAAAGCGGCGAATATCGGAGTTGCCATGGGAATTAACGGTACGGATGTGAGCAAGGAGGCCGCACACCTGATTTTGCTCGACGACCACTTTGCCACCATTGTGAAGGCGGTGAAGGAAGGCCGGCGCATTTTTGACAACATTCGGAAGTTTGTCAAATACATCATGACTTGCAACAGCGCAGAGATTTGGACCATATTTATGGCGCCGCTGCTGGGTATGCCGATACCGCTGCTGCCAATTCATATTCTTTGGATCAATCTGGTAACCGACGGCTTGCCGGCCCTGGCGCTTGCTGATGAAAAAGCTGAAAAAGACGTGATGAAACGCCCGCCCCGGCCAACCGATGAAAGTTTGTTTTCGGATGGGGTAGGGTACCACATCATTTGGGTGGGGTTGCTGATGGCCGGCGTCACGCTGGGTGCCCAGGCCTGGGCCACGTATCACCAGATCGAGCACTGGCAAACGATGGTGTTCACGGTGTTGTCGTTGTCGCAGCTTGGGCACGTATTGGGCGTGCGCAGCGATCGCACTTTTTTGTATCAGCAAGGGTTGTTCAGCAACTTGCCGTTGGTCAGTTCGGTGTTGCTCACTTTTGGTTTACAAATGCTGGTGGTTTATATGCCCTTCATGAACGAAGTGTTCAAAACCCAGCCGTTGAGTTGGAAGGAACTCGCTATTTGTATTGGCATGTCGATGGTGGTGTTTCACGCCGTGGAGGTAGAAAAATGGGTGAAGGTTAGGTGGGGGAGAAAATCAGGATAACTTGACGAAATTTCGGGATTATTTGTAATTTAGGGCTTCAAAACACATGTTACTTTTCTACCATTAGGAAGGCAAGTAACATTCTTTCTTGCTTTTATTAGCTAATAACCTGAAACCAATATGCCAAAAGACTCCGAATATGGCACGAAATCTCGCCTCATGCGCATCATGCGCGATTTGATCGAGCGGCCTTTTTTTTACACCAGGCAACATCTGGCTGAGCTTTACAACGTACATCCGGATACAATTTTTAATGATTTTGATGTGTTTTCGGAGGCGGGGCTTGAAATGGATAAAGATACCAAGTGGCGATATGGCTTTAAAACGAACCGCCAATTGAAAAGAATTAATGAATTACTGTATTTTTCAGAAGAAGAAAGGGCGTTGCTTTATAGTGCGATCAACAACCTTCAAACTACGCCGGAAAAACAAAATCGACTAAAAGAAAAGTTACACTCTCTTTACGATTACAGCAAACTTGGTTTTACCTATCTACGCAAACCACATTTAAACAAAGTTGATTTACTCGAACAGGCAAAGGCGGATAAAAAGCAAGTTGTTCTAGAAGGTTACCGTTCCTCCAACAGCAATACAGTGGCTGATCGGATTGTTGAACCCTATCACATCAATCCGGCAGAAGACACCTTGCAAAGTTTTGATACTGAAAAAAAGATACCCCGGCATTTTCGCATCTCTCGCATTTCCCGGGTTAAGGTGCTTGATACTCCCTGGCGTTTTGAAGGTCATCATAATGTGTTGCGTACCGACCCATTTCGCATTGTCAACAACGACCAGATTAATGTGCATTTACGACTGAGCGTTGGCGCTTCAAATGAATTGTTAGAACGTTACCCGCTTACCAAGGCATTTATTATGGAAACAGCAGACCCAAATTATTTTGATTTTCAGTGTATGGTAAATCGTAATTTTTTTGGGCTGAGTAATTTTATTTTAGGTTTTTATCACCTGAATATAGAGGTTTTGTCGCCCGATGAGCTAAAGGATCATTTAAAAGAAGAGGTGGGAAAGATGCGGTTTTGATGTGGCTTAGACGAAAAAAAGGCTACCATTTTGAGGTAGCCTAAATCCTGAAAGGTGCGATTTATTGGCTTTAAATATCATCAAATGCCAATATCTATTTCAATTCCAATTTGGTACGATTAAAAATAATTATTAATATGAGTTTAAGGCGCCATTTGTTTTCAAGGCAAAAATATATTTTTCTAATCAATTGCCATTATCTTGGAATAAATTGTTAATTTTGTATGTTAAATTTTTATTTATGCCCGAACAATATATTTTTATTGACGAAAGCGGAGGCCCACAATTTTTTGCGAAGAAGAATAGACCCTTATGGCTTGAAGAAGGGTTCTCTCCAATCATGCTCATTGGGATGATAAAAACTGAAAACAAGAAAATACTAAGGGACCAAGTCTTGGCTTTTCAAAATTCCGTCTTGAATGACCCTCTATTGAATACTATTTATTCGGTTGCACAGCCAGGCTGGTTTCTTCATGCAAAATCAGACCATTCTGATATCATCTTAAAAACTATTGAATTTCTTCGAGAAATCGATTCATTTGAGTGCCATGTTGTAATTGGGAGAAAGATCCCTGAGCTTTTCATCCATAAGCATAACAGCAATGCGAATGAATTTTATTTTGATTTACTTTCGAAGTTGTTGGAATTGGACGATTTGACACCAGAAAATAATTATCATTTATATCTGAGTCAAAGGCAAAGCAATACTGATCAGAGATTTTCGGATGCTTTTAAAAAAGCTTTGGTTGCTAAAAGTAAAAAGGTAGGTGGGTTTAGGTATGCCTGCTCAGTTGTTCGAAGTAAAGACAGTCCAGAAATGAGTGTTATAGATTATTTGTTATGGACACTGCAGAGGTATATTCTTAAAGGTGAGAAACGATATTTTGAAGCCGTCAAACACCATTTCTCCAGTATGCTAGACATTTATGATCAAGATGAAATAGGGAATGGCAAGCTGTACAATAGATCGAATCCATTTGACTT